>JAJZMK010000038.1 GCA_021798275.1 Actinomycetes bacterium
CTGACTCGTAACTCCCATTTTTATGGCACATGTGCCCGTTGTGACGGGAGCAGCCGTGGTGGTTGTAGGTGCAGCTGTCGTGGTGACAGGTGCAGCCGTTGTTGTGGGTGCAGCCGTCGTTGTGACAGGGGCAGCTGTCGTTGTAGGTGCAGCCGTTGTTGTGACAGGAGTAGCCGTTGTTGTAGGTGCAGCCGTGGTGGTTGTGGAACCACAGGGCTGGCCGTTCAGGGTAAATGAGGTAGCGGGTGAAATGGTACCCGTGTCAGTGCCCTGGAAACCAAATGAGGTGGACTGTCCGGCTGAAAGTGAGCCGTTGTAGGTTTCATTCGTAGCCGTCACCGAAGTTCCGGATGCCGTGATTTGAGCACTCCAGGAGTTCGTTATGGCAGCGCCCGAAGGCAGATTGAATCCTACAGACCAAGATGTCCAATTGGATGAGGTGTTGTTGTCAACTGTTACGTTGGCGGTAAATCCTCCGGCCCATTGGCTTCCTATGGTCATTGTCACACCACATGTACCCGTTGTGACGGGAGCAGCTGTGGTGGTTGTGGGTGCAGCAGTTGTTGTAACGGGAGCAGCCGTTGTTGTAACGGGTGCAGCAGTTGTCGTAACCGGAGCAGCAGTTGTCGTAACGGGAGCAGCTGTTGTGGTTGTCACACCCGAGTTGACGGGAGCAGCTGTTGTCGTTGTGGTACCCGATGATGCAAGCGGTGGCAGTGTTGCGTCCTTTGGCCATCGACTATATGGAGCGCCTGATGTAGGAAATGCTACAGGATTCACCGATGATGGAGGCGTTAAGTCTGTTGTCCAGAGTCCACAGGGCACACCATCTAAGGTATAAGCAGTCGGTGCTTTAAGAGCACCTTGGACTTCAACTCCAAATTCTTGACTTCCACCAGGAGGAATTACGCTGACATTATCACCGTTAAGCACCGCAGATACAGCAGAACCATTTTGTGTCACGGTAGCATCCGAAGCGCCTATAACAGATTGCGTACCGCTCCATTGCCATGAAAGCGGAGAGCTTTCGATTGTGGCATTACTTTGGTTTGTTACTGTAATGGTTGCATAGTAGTAGGAGCCGGTTTTATCAGACCAAGTTTGCGCCACTTCGAAAGAAGCCAGGCATGCATTTGCGCCAGGAACGCTTCCTACTAGGTTTGTTCCTGAATTTGTCCCGCTGTTTGTCGCTGTACTTGTTCCTGAGTTAGCGGAAGTTGTCGTACCTGTACCACTATTTGCAACACCACTTGAAGAAGTTGCAGTAGCGCTACAACCAAGATCCTCATTTAGCGGCGGCTGTTCACCATATACAAGTTTATTGTTTATATAAACAGGTATATATGGGTCAGGAGCACTTGCGTAAGTGCCAGTTGCCACACCTTGATAGCTCCAAGACTGAGCGGGATTCCAATAATATGAGTAATTTGACGCCTGTGAAGTGACTATACCAAATTCAAGGGCACGTTGACCGACAACTTGTGCTGTATTCCAATTTAAGTCAACGTAGTAAACGCAACTATTGGCTCCACCCCACTGTATAGGTTTACTAATCTGAACTGGTTCATTATACGAAGTACCTGATGCATCATAGTATATGGGAGTTGTTACATTATTTATTGTTTCGCCATGTGCATATATCGAACTGATATCAAAGTAATACCTAGCGCTCATCTGAGTCTGATAATGAGGAGGATCAATGGCGTAATTATTCATATTTACGGTGACTTGACTACTTTGACTAGTTTCCTGGTTGTCTGATGCCGTAGCAAAATATGGTATATATGCCGGTTCTGGCGGCGGAACAAAATTAGTCATCGGCTGGCTTTGTCCGTAGTAGTACCACAGCCCTGCCAGAGCACCGACGAGCGAAGAGTTATAGTCGTCTGTTACTTCGTTATCCACAAAGTTGGTAGTAACATCTTGAAACGCGTCGTCAGCTTCAGGACCGCCGCCAAGTGCACCCCAAAGAATATGAGGATCATTCAATGGATTCGATTGACTATTGGTGAAAGAGCTTTGGGCTCCCCCTTCGTGTGGATAGGCATCTGCTATAGCGGTCCCGCCAACCAACTTGCCAACATAAGGTGTCGTAGAACTAAAACCGACTATGTATGATTGATTAAGCGGATTGTCACCCATAAGATAATTCATTTGCCCCATTGCCCAGTTAGTAAACTGTACGCTTTGCGGATCAGTCGGGAAATTCTTTCTGTAGACCAAAGCCTCTAATTGGGCAGCCGTGTTATAACGGGCTGATCCCCAACTATTCAATAACGCAAATCCACCTGGTGTCCAAGCCAAATAATTGGTATCGTTAGGGTTATTATGCGGCACATGAGACCAATACTGGACTTGCCAATCATTTATATAGTGGATGGTTTGCTTCACGGTACTTGGAATATTGGGGTCGGCTTGTGCTATTGGGTCGAGCAAAGAAAATACACCACCCCAGTGTGCATCCCATGACATCACCCAAGTATTCTGCCATGTGTCGGTCGTGCTGGCGATTATATTACTCATCCAGCCGGTATAGACACCGGATGAACTAGTGGAAACTATATCCTGTATATAACTTTCGTCTCCCGTGGCCAAATAAAGCCAAACGGCAGCCCAGGCCAATTCGGAATAGTAGCCACTGGACGGGTAAAAACCGCCGGAGTAACCAACGCCTCTATTGTCTTCACCAAACACATACAACGCTTCAGCGGTCTTAAGGCATTCAGCAGCATAAGTCGGATCTGAATTTTTAGTCAGTATTGCCATTACGGCTAAAGCTGCGGCAGCACTGGCGGACTGATCGGTTGCTGGAGTTTGCGCAGTGGCACAATAAGCCGGTCTTGGGTAGGTTGTCGGACTTTCTATTTCACCTGGTCCCCAGAAATTATGATCAACCGACCCTTGTCCTACCTGATAGCAAAAAGCAATAACATTTCCGGAAGAATTGGTAAATGTTGACCTTAGGAAGTAATTTGTATCCCACTTTAAGACACTCATTGCGTGATTCCATGTATTTGTACTCTGAAACGCTTGCGGAAATTCATACATACTCCAACCGATGACAGAAGCTGCATACGTTTGAGGCAAACCAAACTTTACCGTGTCGCCGGCATCGTTATAACCGCCCGACAAATTCAGACAGCCCGTGTTGTTGGGATCCAATATTGATTTGTATTCCGCAATAAATGATGCCGACAGGTTTGTTCCCACGTTATTAACCATTGGCTGAAGTGGCACACAGCTATCACTTGGTGCGGTATTGCCTCGCCACTCCAACGGTTCAAGTCCGCTTGTTCTTATCGGTCCGTTCGCTTGGGCATTATAAAAATACAAGGACTCTTGCAAAGCAAGAGGAAGATTATATTGAGGCGTAGAAGGCAAAGTAGAAAGTCCGCTTGTAATGCCCGAGCTACTTTTTACGGTACCTGAGTTTGTAGTGCTTCCGGTGGTGGTCCCAGAATTTGTGGCTGCAACTGCAGCCACAGAAGCTCCTCCCAGTGCACTCAAAAGTATCACCACAGCCGATAAGGCTACGATAAAAGTCGATAAGGCCCTATATTTTAACCCTACCCCACTCTTTTGTTTTCTTTTAAAAAAGTTATTATTTCGATGCTCCAACGAAAAACGATAATTTTCGTCAGCAAAAAAAGTATTCATGATGTCCCCCCAAGGCAATATATAAATATTTGCTTGTTTAAAACTAGGTAAAATTAGTTTTAAACAAGCAAATATTTTATCGAAAATTAAATATAATGTCAACTAAATTATTGTATTGAACTGCTAATTTTTTACCGTCATACTCGAAGAATATAAAACCGGCGGCAAATACAAAATTTGCCACTTATATGATGTCAATAGTCACTTTGAGTTGTTTAATTAACATGATTTCGACAAAATTTCGACACATCAAAGCCGAATCCATCGGATATATGGCGAAGAATTAAATCTGTCCGCGCTCTTAGCAAGCCGAAAGATATACGGTTTTCAGTAAAAAAATATTTATAACTGCTAGCTGTATCAACGCCATCACATTGATATATTCTTAGACAATGGAGCAATCAGAAACCTCTAGCGATATCTTTTTTGTGGACAGAAGAGTAACTCAATTGTTTGCCAATGTGAGCGAAGCCCTGGCTGCCGCTACCGACGCACTCCTGGGAGGAGAAACAGCAATTGCTCAGCGAGTTGTGGACTGTGACAACGATATCGATATTTTGGCTACACAAGTCCAAACTGATATCTGGAGTTACTTATCTCGTCATAATATAGTTATTCAAGAATTAAAGCACTTAGTCGGTCTTTTGCTTATATTGCCGGAATTGGAACGCAGTGCAGATTTGGCCGAACACATAGCCCAACGAGCCCTTAGTAATCTGGGTCCCCAAATGACTCCGACCTGCAGAGGTGCAATACAACGCATGTCTGAAGTGGCTTTAGAAATGTGGCATAAAGCAGCAAAGGTATATGGCAATTCAGAAATTATCAGCGACGATTTGGACGAAGACGACGAAGAAATGGATATTCTCTACGACAGATTAATCCAGGAAATAGATAAAAGTAATATTCCAAATCAAGCCGCTGCCCAAATAGCCCTTACCGCCAGATTTTACGAACGTTTAGGTGATCACGCAGTGAATCTGGCGAGACGCATGGAGACACTCTCTCCTATTGTCACGACCGAAAATACCGAATGACAGATTGTCATCTGGCAAAGATAGCTCTGCCGACACCGCAAGGTATCAGGAAGTGGTCAATATAAATTGACCCCCCCGATCAGAGCAGTATTATAAGGTGCGTATGGGTTCCTACTAGTTGCCATACTGCGGATATCAAACGATACCTTATTTCAATTTCTCTTTACCGTGTGCATCAGGGCCAGTCCGCAGTCTCTAAAGCATCACTCATAGTGTGTATGCTTCTTGCAAATTTGATCGACATTGTACGCATATAGTATATACATGTAATGCAATATTGCAGGTTAACTATGATTCTTACCATCTCTAAATGGTCATAAATTTTCTATCTATGACCAGAAAGACATAGTAGTATTGATTTTGATCACGTATCCCGGAATTCAGACAAGATCGGCTCAAATGCTGCCGTTAAACAAATAAAATCGCAAACATGAAACCTCAAAATACAAAAAATTTGCTATTCTGTCACCATTGTATTTGCCTATAAAGCACTGGTTATATAGAATAAGTAAGTTAGCAACTTCCATGGAAGAGAATAAGGAAAAATGAAAAGTTCAGTTTTGGGCGAAGAGTTGTCAAATACACAAAAGGTTAAAACGGGAAGAACGACTGCACCACAACAGAATGTTCCCAAGCCAAGCATGTTGCAGCAAACAATTACGGCACTAATGATTGTCGGACCTCTGGGTGGGTTGATAGCGGCAATTGTTATCTTCTTCGGTCACGGCATAACACTTGTCGATCTACTGTTGGCTCTCATTTTTTACGCCATCACAGGACATGGCGTAACCGCCGGGTACCACAGAATGATAACCCACAGAGCTTTTACTGCAAGAAGATGGGTTAAAATAGCTCTGGCGATAAGCGGTTCGCTGGCATTTGAGGGGGCCGTGGCAACATGGGCAGCCCAGCATCGCAGACATCACGCATACTCCGACGTCACAGGAGATCCGCACTCTCCTTACATCTATGGAAACTCCTTTAAAGAAAAGGTCAAAGGGGCTTTTCACTCTCATGTCGGATGGCTTTTTACCCCCCAATCCATTGACGTGGAAAAATGGGCACCCGATATTGCAAAAGACAAAGATCTAATGTTCATATCTAAGATTTTTCCTCTGCTGACCATCATCTCCTTGACCCTTCCGGCGCTTTTGGGATATCTATTTACATTTACCGCTGCCGGCGCTTTGGGAGGATTTATTTGGGGTGGTTTGGTGCGGATATTCCTTTTACAGCACTCCACTTTTGCCGTGAACTCAGCCTGTCATTTGTGGGGGAAGAAACCTTTTGTCACACGCGAAGGCGACGAGGCAAGGAATTTTGCTCCTCTGGCAATTCTCTCCATGGGAGAGAATTGGCACAATTGGCATCATTCTGTTCCGCGTTCAGCCCGACACGGAGTAAGACGTCACCAGATAGACACCACTGCAAGATTTATCTGGACATTAGAGAAGCTGAGACTTGTCAAAGATGTACACTGGCCCACCAAAGAACAAATAAACTCCAGAACAAAGATCACTAAATATAGATTAGGTAACTCTGATATTCAATAAGAATAAACGTCTCCGAATCATATGGACTAGCCAAGTTATGCAAATTTTCTTGCCAATTTGATCCAAAACATCAATGTCATTTGACGGAGACGGATGGCAATCTAGATCTTGTTACGTCAAACCAATCCCACATACCGTCTGCCTCGTGACCTATGACCAAACAGGAAATCCTATATATACCGACTTTATTTGGAGTGAAACTGTATTTAGCCGTTACGCCGTAACCCAAGCCGTTTAAAGGATGCGGACTTGTTGCGTGAAAGACGACCTTTCCCCCATAAGGAGTTATAACCCCGTTCTCCACGATCGCACAAGTATGCGTCAACACAAAAGAATCGTTCCTACATGTGATATTTACACGCCACCCCAAAGGAATTTTAACGGTAAGCTTCCCTACTGAATATCCGTCGAAATTGAATCCGCCGTATCCCGATGTGGCCGAAGCCACCAATAAAAGATCTGCCGTTTTCGTATGAGTATCGTAAGTAAGTATTTGCTGCGGTTTATATGGAGCACTGTCGACACTTGAAGAATTAAAACAACCGCTGAGCACTACAGACATTAAAATGAAAAATCCGTATGGCATCCATTTCTTAGGATATACCGGCAACGTTGTATCGCTAAACTTCACGGTACAATAGTAGCAATATTCTCCGATAACACCAAATTGTCTAATACATGACAACCATGAGGTTACGCCGTCGTCAATTTGACATGATGCTGCTGGTCAGACTGTATAGAAAACCATTAGCCACCTGGGATACCGGGTCAGTATCCCAAGCCGAACATAAGATAAGTAGCCCATGATCGGGTGAGCATCTGTATTATGTGAGCTGATAAACAGAGTGGTTGTGTAGTGAAGCAGTGATTGTTAGCCGTGATGATGATGTTATGGAACCGGTTGGTATGAGGAGGTCATCCAAAAGACTCAAAGACCAAGGTTTCCCTCGGTAGGTCAAGACTTTCCGCTCACATACGAGGCTCAGATGCTTTTCATGCCACCCTCTCTTGATGACTGGCTTCCTGATGATCGCGGTGCGGGTTTCATCTCAAAGGTCGTCAATTAGTGCTTCGGTCTGTCCGCTATTTATACCTCCGGTGAGCCGTATGACCAGACGGATAATACTAAAGCTTTTCCCGTATGTCTATGCAACCGAGGTAACATTCTCTCGGAAAATTGAGAGAAGATATCACGTCGATATCGCCTTTCGCTGGCTAAGCGTGAACACTACCCCTTCCCTTACTCGCTTTCATCGTCGCCACGAATCAGTTCTTGAGAATCTATTCAATCAGGTACCGGTTCTCTGTACACGGGTAGGACCGGTAAAGCTTGGCAAGGTTACACTCAATGGAACAAAGATACGAGCATGAGCATCTCGACTGAAGCCACAACCAACAAGCAGACCCCAAAACCCAACGATGGATTTCTCATCGCCCAAAACGCTTGGATTGTAAGCGATGAGGAGTCTCGGGTAATCGTGGCGACTAAAGTAACTCAAAGCGGCCGGCGATGTCAACAAACTCCTCCCTATGGTAGAAGAGATTGCGACAAGTCTCAAAACCTTCGGACTTGGTACGATCGCATCGACTACGCGAAACACAAAGCTATCGTTGAATCAGTCTTTGGGTAGAGGAAGGTCAAACAAAAGCCAGCCATCTACACTTTCTAAGATTACAGGGATCCCACACTGAGTGGATGCGGTACCAATCTGTCACAACCTAAGAAAACTCTCCGGTACAATGTTGAACACGGCGAATCGGTACCTAAACCAAGAACCAAAGACTTACGGTCCCTGTTTTGGATAGATTTTAGGAACTACACTCCGGATTTGGGAAATGATTCTGATACACGTTTCTAGACATTGGATTTCCTCCTGATACAATGGATATATCCATATCATCACGCTGTAGAGATAAGGGGGCATTTATGGGATCCTCATTCCATCTTGATATGTTCGAGCAAGATACCGAAATCGATAATCTGCGCAAAAAGCAGCAGGCCAAAAGCAATTCTGCATCCCAAAAGCAGCCGAACAAAGATGTCACCACACCGTCAATCAACTTACAACTTGCCGTGGCACATAAGAGCTCTCCTGTTGTAAAATCCAATGTTGTTACCCTGCAAAAAATAGCAGGTAACAAAGCAGCCAGCTCGTTTGTGGTTCAGAGAAACAAGACAGGCGGGACCACCACCGCAAAAAAAGATATACATGACGAACTTAAGGAATACTCAGAACATGCGGAAAAGGCTGAAAACTTATCGACCAACCTTGTGGGCAACATTAGCAGCATCGTTACCCCCGGTGCCGCGGCAAGCGGAATAGGTACATCTATCGGCAGTTCACTCGGACAAGGAGGAGGAATGGCGGCTACGTCCGGACTCGGAACAATTCTTTCCGGAGGAAGTTTGGTCAGCGATTCCGCCAGCCTGCACAATAGGTTGACCCAATGGCATAAAGCAAAAAAGGGAAACTTAAAAGATGTGGAACACATCACAAAAAGAAAAGCAAAGATCGCGGGAGCAAACGTCGGTACCGACGTCGGTAATTTTTCTTCTGGTGTCGTCAATACAGCGGCGGGTGGCGTTGCCATCTCCTCTGCTTTAAATACAGCCAATACATCGCTTGCCGCAACAGCCGGCGTCACGGGTGTGGTCGGCGCAGCTATTACACTGCCCCTTCAAGTGGCGCTGATGGTGCGCCAGATACTCAGATCGGAAAAGCAACGCAAACGCATGATGCGGATCAAAGGCGTTAAAAACCTACAGTCACAAAACCCGCAAGACGCTCTAAAAGGGAAGCTGGAAGCCTATAATCTGGCTGATCAGTCTTTGAAGGATCACACGCAGGCGTTTGACAATTTAAAGAGTAGTCATCAGATAAGTCTTGGAGAACTTGACAAGTTGAAGGCAGCCCTTGCCACCGCCAAATCCACGCAACCGGTTCCCCAAGGAGGCAAATCGCCGCAAAACAATACCACAGCCCAGGAAGAAGAAATTAAAGCTCAGGAAACAGCTTACGCGGAAAACGAAAAGAAAATCCAAGAAATGAAAACTGATATCGAAAATGAACAAAAAAAGGTAGACATAGCAAAAAGCGAATTAGAGGCACAGAAGCAAATTACCGCGACCTTAGAGGACTCTATCAAAGAAGCCGGTTATCTTGACAATCAAGGTAAGACCGTAACAGCGATGCCGAGCCTTCAGGAAATAAGAGACTACGCATTGAAGAAAAATACAAGGGGATGGAGTAGGCGCGCCATAGGAGCAACTGCCGCAGGAATCGGAGTAGTTGCAGGTGGAATAGGCATAGCCGCCGCGGTGGAAACTCTGCAAGGCAACTCCGGCATAGCTCAAGACTTGGGAATAGGGGCGGCAGCCGTAGGAGGACTTGCCGCAGCCGTAGGTATAGGCGTTGGAATTTGGAAACTCGTCAGTTGGGTCAAAAAACGCAAGGAACAATCCAAAAAAATGAAGGCCGGAGGTAATCAACCGAGTACAACCTCTACCTACAACCCTCTTTCCGGCAAGGTTGACCAAACGAGCAAACGCAAATACATGGCAACGGCACTGTACAGCTACCATCTGCATGGGGATTCGGTGCAGAAAAAAGAAGCGGCAGACGTAATTAAAGCTCTTGATCCAAAACTTCATGACACCATCAAAGGGCACGATCAAACTACAAACCAGTTTGTCAAAGACCAGGTAATAGCACACCTTATGGATAAAATGGGCTCTGGTGGATAGGATGAACAAAGAGTACGATCTTTTGTCAATGGCCTGTATGAAGGTATTGGAGTCAATGGGTTGGGACCCCAGCGGAAGTGTAATTGAAAATATTCTTGTCGGAACTTATACAAGTGAATACGGATCTTGGCAGTTTTATGCAGAAATATTTTCAGACGAAGCTTTAATAGTGGCAAGATCCATTCTCGGCGAAACAACGCCCCAAAAATACATGAAGGAAATGGTGGAGCTGATTGCCAGGTGCAACGACGGACTGCCTAGGGCAAATTTGGAAATTGACGTAGACTCAGGATTGATAAGTTGTAAAAGTTACCTTGACCTGGAAGGTGCCGACATAGAAGTTATGAACAAAATGGACATATTGGAGCCCCTTATTTCCAGAATGCTGAATGCTAATTTTGCTACTTTGGACATATTTATTGACGCAATCAGAAAAGTGGCTTCTGGTGATCTGTCTGCCATGGAAGCAGACAGATCGACACTTGACACTTAGGATAAAGGAGGTTTTTTTCTTTTCTATCGCCGAAAAGGCACCCCTGTCATCTCCTCACATATCGCTAAGAGTTGTTCCTGCATCTGGACATCATAGGCTGCCGGATTTGCTGTCAATTCTTGCTTCCACTTAAAATATTTCCCATTTACAAGGGAATCCGGATCCACGCCCTCCGTAAGCCATATTTGCGTTTCCGCTCCCCTATCCAGATTATCTGTAGCGTTAGAACCGCCCAATTTGGTTTTTATCCAACCTGGGTCCACAGCATTTGAAAAAACGTTGTCCCACAGCCTGGCAACAGCAAAAGCAAGCATTACATCATATAATTTGGAATCGGAGTAGGCCTGCATACCGTCAAAAACCCCGTGTCCATGCAAAATATCATCGAATCGCGGTCGTCCGGCTGCTTCAAGACCGGAGGACAAGTAAATCATTTTTTTGGCTTTCTCCATCAGCGAAGTGAGAAGATAGGGCGCCAAGACATTCACCTGGAAAATTCTTTCCAGTCCGTCGTTTGTCAAAACCCTACCCTCCGAACCCCCTCCAATGCCGGCGTTATGAATAATAACGTCATACGGACCGAACTTATCGGCAGCCGCTGCTAAACCGCTAGTCTCATCGAGAGATGCCAGATCACCAAAAACGACCGGAACGTCTTTCGGAAAAGAAGTAAAAACTTCCTTGGCCCTCTCTTGGTTGCGGGCATGCAAAACAACACTGTGACCGAGTTTGACAAGCTCTTGTGCCGTTCTAAGCCCTATCCCATCAGAAGAACCGGTTATAAATATCTTAGCCATTGCCAATTCCCTTTCCTCTATCGGTTGCCATAGAATACGGATCAAAATTACAATTTCAACCTGGATATCTATCCTAGCGTGATAACAATACTTTTGCATCTCACACTTATACGTCTGGACATTTGAATGAACTTTTTTATGAAAGATGCCTCTTGAAAATATTTTAAAAACATTTATTCAACAATTGAATTTTCAATCTTTTCAAGTAGCTCCACAACCTTCACACCAAAGCTGACGTCAAACTCATGAGAAGGACGCGGCACTGCAGCGCTTAACATCAGCTCGTAAATTGCACGCTCAAAAGAAATGGCCGGTTCTTCTGTATCTCTGCTAAATTTGACAATACCTTCTTTGCCGTAAAAAGCAATCTCGATGTCATTGGAAGCTTCGGGAGATGTAAGCGACATGGTTGAGATTGATATCGCTTTGTTCTCATGTTCTGCAGAGATTTGGATCAGATCTCCTTTACCTCGTACTGCAGATACGCTATGAATATCGCCAAGTATCGGAGTCAAAATCGAAATGGCATGAGGCCCCAAATCCCATAATGCCCCTTTATCCTTTCTCCATACTGAATCTTTATATGGACTTGTTGTTGAAAAAGCCGACCCAAACCAGCGCAACCATGCACCGTCCCAAGTTTGATTTTTCAGAGCAGTCAATAAACTCCGTTCTGGCTCTGCGAAATGAAAAATAAAGAATACGATTGAAGCCACATTGGCCTCACGCACCGCATCTGCCAACCTTTTGGCAGAACTGCCTGAAAGGGAGATGGGTTTTTCCAATAGCAAATGTTTACCGTGCCGAGCAGCCGTAACCGCCAACTCTTCTTGCACAGCCGGAGGTACACAAAAGCTAACTGCATCGACTTCTGCCAACATCTGGCTATAGTCATCAAAAGGTACTACATTGAACTTTTCAGTAAGCGCTTTTACTTTTTCTCGGTTTCTTCCATAGATACCTATGAAATCCACATCTTTCGCACCTGACAAACCTTTTGCATGACATATTTCGGCCCACGGGCCAGTTCCAACTAATCCGAACCGCATTCGACCTCCTTGGTGGCAAGTATCGAATCAAACTCTAATACAAAACGACTGTCGCAGGCAACAGCGCCCTCAAAAGGAAATGTAAAGAAAAAACGCAGTCTTTACATAAAAACATGTCAAAGTGATTCGTAAGAAAGTCTTTCGTGATATCAAAATATCAAATATCTCTTCTTTGACGCCATAGATTATTTGCATCTAACAAATTAAAAACTTATATCCGAGTAAAACTCAAAGAGATCAGGTTGCCTGGCAATTATGTAATCTAAGTATCTTTAGAGCGCAGGGGTCAAAGAGTAGTCAAAATCGGAAAACTGCAGACCAATAAATAAACATTGTTACTTTTGTGAAAACTTTATCGGTTGATAAAAAATTACTATCCAAAAATACATATAGGGCCCCGTAGATTCTACGGGACCCTATATGTATTACTTCATGTATGAGGTTATCTCATATTTGTTTTCGGTATTACGAACAGCTCACGCTTGGAGGTGAAATGGTACCCGTGTCAGTGCCCTGGAAACCGAATGAGGTGGACTGCCCGGCACCCAATGAACCGTTGTAGGTTTCATTGGCAGCCGTCACCGAAGTTCCGGATGCTGTGATTTGAGCACTCCAGGAATTCGTTATGGCAGCACCCGAAGGCAGGTTGAAGCTTGTCTGCCAACTTGACAAAGCTGAAGAACCAGCTGTTACTGTCACATTGGCTGTAAAGCCTCCTGCCCACTGGCTTCCGATGGTCATTGTTGCTGAACAAGTACCGTTGCCCGTGGTAGCAGCTGTTGTGGTTGTCACACCGGAGTTGACGGGTGCAGCCGTGGTTGTGGTAGGTGCAGCCGTTGTGGTTGTCACAGGAGCCGAACCCTCTCCGGAAGTCAATACAACTACTGACTCCGCAGGCAGTGTGATGGTACCGGATGAGATGTTCATCGTGCCCGATACTATGGCAGGGTCTGCGTTGTCATAGGTGTAGCTTGTAACCGAAGATACGCCTGAGAGTCCCACACTGGCAGCTGATACGCTGGCAGATGCAGAAGTGTTGGCGTTTTCCAACAATACGGCATAGCCGCCGTTGGAAAGCTTGGATGCCCAACCGTAAAGGTTTGTTCCGGGTACAGTCGGAGCGGTTACGCCTGAGTTTGACGTAGAACCCGCTGCGGGCTGTGAACCCATGAACAAATTGCTCAGTGTGGCACCCGGCTGAGCCAAGTGTGAAGCCAACTGGTATCCGAAGTACGGAGGCTGAGGTGAGTCTATCGGTCCTTCAGTGGTGTTGGAAGACAAAAGACCGAAGTCACCGCCTGAAAGTGAACCGTAGTTGTGGATGTCCCACCAGTCAACGGATTGTGCACCGTAGCTCAACCACTCGAGTGTGTCAGCGGCGGCAAAGAGAGCACCTACGGGCTGTTCGTTCCATACGCTTGCAGCATTGGACATGTTTGTCTCACCGACCACAAACTTAGCGCTCGGGTCGTATTGCTTCAATGCCGTGTGGACGTTGCCGGCGAGGGTAGGTATGACGCCCAATGTAGCCATGATCTGCTGTACGGTTTCCGTTGGAATTCCGTTGAACGGGTAGAAGTGAACGTCTACCCAGTTAATGTCAGCAGCGTCTGCCTGCAGGATGGTGTCATCCCATGTTTGCCAGCTGGGAGCACCCGAGCCTCCGGCCAGGCTACCGTTCATACCCCAAGGTATGCCTATTTGGGCATTGGGATTGGCGGCTTTCATGGCCTGCATGAAGGTCAAGGCGTTTGTGGCGTATGAAGACGGTGTGTGGGGGTTGGCATGGTTATCCGTTTCCCATGAGCCGTATTCTTCATTGCCTATTTCCCACAGAGCCACGTTTTCACTTGATGTGGAAAGTGACTGTGTCACCCAGGCAGCAGCTTCCGCGGGAGTACCCGAACCATAGTTGACTGTTATCAACTTCTGGGCACCGGTTGCCGTGGCTACAGATGAGAATTGAGCAAAGTCAACGGATTGCGTAGCACCGCTTACCGTGTTGTTTTGCCAGTCGTAGTTGTCTGCAGTGGAGCCGCCCGGGAATCTTATGATACCTATGGATGCGCCTTTCAGGAGTGAAGGTATGTCTGAGTTCAGCAAGTATCCGTCCCAAGTGGCTGCATTAACGCCCAATGGGTAAGAGCTTGTGATCGTAGACGTACCAGAAGATGAGGCAACGGGTGCAGCCGTGGTTGTAGTCGGTGCAGCTGTCGTGGTGGTAGGTGCAGCCGTGGTGGTGGTAGGTGCAGCTGTCGTGGTTGTAGGTGCAGCCGTGGTTGTAGTCGGTGCAGCCGTGGTTGTGGTAGGTGCAGCTGTGGTTGTGGTAGGTGCAGCCGTCGTTGTGGTAGGTGCAGCCGTGGTGGTTGTAGGTGCAGCTGTTGTCGTCGTAGGTGCAGCCGTGGTTGTGACAGGTGCAGCCGTCGTGGTAGGTGCAGCCGTCGTGGTTGTTACACCACAGGGCTGGCCGTTCAGGGTAAATGAGGTAGGCATGGTGTTAGCGCCTGACCAGGTACCCTCCAGACCGAATGTCTCAGATGAGCCAGCCGGTATGGGTTGTCCCACAAGGATGGGAGCATCTCCCGCAATGGTCACCGTCTGATTGGAAGCCGTCACAGATGAACCGGTTTGAGTAACGGCTGCATTCCATGAATCGGTTACCTGCTGACCGGAAGGCCATGTCCAAACTATTGACCAATTGTTCAAGGTTGAGCTTGAACCGTTGATAATTGTTGCGTTGGCGGTGAATCCTCCGGAGCTGGCGCCTGTGTTCCACTGACTCGTAACTCCCATTTTTATGGCACATGTGCCCGTTGTGACGGGAGCAGCCGTGGTGGTTGTAGGTGCAACTGTGGTTGTAGGTGCAGCTGTCGTTGTGGTAGGTGCAGCTGTGGTTGTAGGTGCAGCCGTCGTTGTGGTAGGTGCGGCTGTGGTTGTGGTAGGTGCGGCTGTCGTTGTGGTAGGTGCAGCCGTGGTCGTAGGAGCAACCGTGGTCGTAACAGGAGCAGCTGTGGTGGTTGTAGGAGCAGCTGTGGTCGTAGGAGCAACCGTGGTCGTGGTAGGAGTAACTGTTGTGGTCGAAGTTCCGGAGTTGGAAGTGCTTGAAGGGTTGACTGTTGTATACGTTGTCGCTGTATAGGCAGGTGAGCATTGTGAAGCACAGCTTGTTGGGAAATTGAAGAGGTATTCCCTTCCGTTGTTGACCCACTGGCCATTAACGTTTTTCACTTTTATTTCATAAGAACCGCCGCCTGCGACAGTAGGTTGGATAATATAATCATCACCCATGTCTGCATCCATAGTTGCCGATTTCCACTGACCCCCACTCATGTATTCAACACCGTGAATGCCGTTTCTTAGGTGACTGACAGCTATTGCCGACCAATAAGTTCCGGCACCCTGTATAAAGCCAATCTTGATGTCACCGCTATAATTCGGTGCAGATTCAAAATACCAGTGGACTTGTCGGTTGTTCCATTTATTCGAAAGAGTACCAACCGGTGATCCATTCAAAATAAATTGATTTAGTGAACTTTCCGCAAGGTCAACATGATACGGATCATCTCTACACCAAGCATTTGCGTCTTGGCAGCTGTCGGCAACCACAAAGTTTAATGTTGCCCCATTGTACTGGTCAGCTACCCAGGAGCCGTTACGGCAAAATGGCTCATTTGGAGCGCCATCATTGGTTCCGGTACAATAATCGCCGATGGTAACATGCACCCAGCGGTCACAATTGAGTCCGTTGTTGAACATACCTATTTCAGCGGCATCGGCAGCAGGAATTGGTCTTGGTAAAAATGTACTGTAATTACCGGGAGTATTTTGAACATTTAAAGCCAGGAAATGCTGCGAATCCAGATTTGCTTGCGGCAAACCGCAACCTCCGTAAGGTGATCCAAGACCAGAAAAATAGGTTGCATTTCCGGTATATGTCGAGCTTTGGGAGGCTCCGCTGCTCGCAGCCACGCCACTGGACGTTCCTGAACTTGCCACAGATGTTCCAGACGACGAAATAGTTGTCGATGTAGCGGCAACCGCGGTTGTCGTGGTGGTGCTTACCGGAGACCCGCACGGAGTTCCATTTAAAGTAAAAGATGTCGGCGGTGCAATACTGCCGGTTGAAGCGGCTTGGAATCCAAACGAGGTTGATTGACCGGGAGGCAACTGGCCGTTATATGATTCGTTTGCGGCCGTTACATTGTTCCCTGTTTGCGTTATGACTGCGTTCCATGATGTGGAAATCGTAGTTCCGCTGTTTGGCCATGTCCAACCAACGGACCAACTTGAAGTCTCTACGGTACCGCTGTTTGTCACGGTCACATTGGCAGTAAAGCCGCCTTGCCATTGGTCGGTAACGGCAATAGAAACAGCGCATGCAGAGGTCCCGGAATTGGCAGATGTTGCGGCTTGCGCTACCTGTAACGAAAACATCAGCGGAATAGCTCCTAGCGCCAAGGCAACAGTAAAAAATGCCGCAGATATAGCATATTTAATGCTGTGTTTCCGTGAACTATATTTACTACTTGGTAATTTCAAGTTTCCCCCCTTGAATTATATTATCGATTCAATAAAACGTCACCAAATAACTTTTTACCCAAGTATTATCCGGAGAGTTTAAGTTTATTTGGCAACATTATCGAAATATTTCGATTGCTAAGAAGGTTTCTTAGCAATACTATTTTATATATTTTCAACGTATTGTGTCAAATATTTCCTGAAAACAATGCACTATAATAGCTGCATAAAGTAGTTACTCAACCACTTTTCATGATATAAGCGATTGAAGTTTTTCGGTCCGAAAAAAATTGTTATATTTAGGTAATTTTTAGTAACTTTTCTGCCGTCAACCTTAGGGGGATACGATATTGACAACTAAAGCCAGTTGAGAGGGCTTTTGATAAACAAACAACCCAAAACCATGGAATGAAATGCCGGAAATCAAAGGTAAAACAGCAATGGCGGACCGATACCGACGTTTTGCTGAGACGGATCCCCCGTCCCTCTTACCGGCTCTTAGAAATCGTACGGTGAGATTCACGCTTTTGAAGGTTATCCGTCTATATCAATATACTCAAAGCAGGTTACAGGGCAACATAGTTATAGAAAGGAATAGATATGCAAGAGTCGGCTGCCGGATACTTATAGAGAGTCAAAAAGATACTTCAAACTGTGTCAATAATCCAAAGATTGCTGCGAAGAAAAGGTTGTACTTGATTTTATGGAATATTCCCGAAAAAGTGGACATATGAACTTGGTAGGGTATGGAGGGTATCAACCTCGTTCAGGAAGACATTGGCCGATCGTTGGAGATGGCAATCTATGCAAGATCACCGGTCCCAGGAGAACTCACGCATCACAGTGATATGGGAGTTCATCAAGATCTCTTCTTCTGCTACAGCACACGGCCCGAAGAAGAGGAATCGCTCTTAGGTTGGCTCTAAAGCAGATTCGTATGATAATGCCATGGCTGAAACGATAAATGGTCTGTACAAAGCCGAGATGCTATATCCTAACGGGTCATTTGAAACAATTGAAGAACTTGAATGATCCACACTTTTATGCGTGGACTGGTTCAACAACCGCCGACTGCGGAATCACTCGAATGAGTTCCGTAGCAGAATTCGAATCAACTACTACACTCGAATCAGCCTTGGGAACAATGGAGTTCCCAAGTAAACAGGTATCCAAGAAACCCGGGGGGATTCGGATTAGAGAGAAGATATTTTGTGAAAATACATTACAAGCTTTCTAGATATACTAAAGTGAGTTGGTCATATGTTGTCGTGAAATACCGGTATCGTGTAGTACGACAAAAATACAGTTTGAGTCGGAGTGGCGGAATAGGCAGACGCGCTAGCTTGAGGGGCTAGTGCCCGCAAGGGCGTGGGGGTTCAAGTCCCCCCTCCGACACGAAACAACCCCACGCGCAGGCAGGCCGTGATCTTCTCGCCCCTCTCGGTGCGCTGATACCGCAGGTGGACGCCGGCCGAGCGGTAGACGCGCTGGCGAATCTTGGTGTCTGCCTCGGCCAACAGGACGGTCAGCCCTCCGACGCTTTCGAGCAACCCGTACACCTGCTCGCCGGTTATCTCCTGTGGACCGGAGGACTCGTAGGCGTCGATCACCGCCTTGGCGGCGGCCAGCTCGGCTTGGCCGGTCCGGGTCCGCTCGGTGAGCAGGCTGGGGTCCATCCCGGCATCGAGCGTGGCGAAGTACTGGTCGAGCGCTTGCGGGTTTCGGCAGCCTCTTGGGCATGCATCAAAGTTTTTCTACCAAAGCCCAAACAACCCGATGTATTTATATTAAAGCACAGAGTACAAAAAAAAGAGATGAAAATATAATCTTGCTTTTCCCAGGGGGCATCACGATCGCGACTGGCGGCTATGTAGCCAAATCTGTAAAATAGTGAAGTAAGATTCTGCAGTAATAAATTTACGTTATATCATGTACCGTAGAGTCAGAAACAACCAAAGGAGACAGAATTCATATGCCAGAACTCAAAGGGTCAAAGACGGAAGAAAATCTAAAAGAGGCTTTTGCCGGCGAAAGTCAAGCCAACAGGAGATACTTGTACTTCGCCCAAAAAGCAGACGTGGAAGGTTATCCCGACGTAGCCGCACTATTCCGTTCTGTTGCCGAAGGAGAAACGGGGCATGCGTTCGGACACTTTGACTTTCTAAAAGAAGTCGGCGATCCGGTTACCGGAGAACCGGTGGGGGATACCAGCGAGAACTTAAAGTCTGCCATTGCAGGAGAAACTTATGAATACACGGAAATGTATCCGGGATTTGCAAAAGTGGCACGCGAGGAAGGATTCGAAGAAATAAGTGAGTGGATGGAGACTTTAGCCCGTGCCGAAAAAAGCCATGCCGGAAGATTTACACAAGGACTCTCGTCTCTGGAATAATTGGTATTAATAATGTGCCTCGACGCATGCAACTGCATGAGAACAGGGTAAGTTATTTTACTTAGACATAACTCTCGATTTGCTTAAGCAACGCCATTGTGAGTTTTAATCCAATTAAATAGTCGGAGAAAAAAATGACAACAACCTATGACCCTTTTCATCCTCGCTATCTGGATGAAAAGGACCTTCGCGAAGAACTGGAAAGAGTCTTTGATATATGTCATGGGTGCAGGCTCTGTTTTAATCTCTGCCCTTCTTTTCCGACCTTGTTTGATGCTGTTGATTCACATAATGGCGTTGTTTCAATGCTCACCAATAAAGAACAAAATCTAGTTATAGACCAGTGTTACCAGTGCAAACTTTGTTACATCAAATGTCCTTATGTACCCCCGCACGAATGGAAGTTAGACTTTCCAAGAATGATGGTAAGAGCGACGGCAGTGTTTGCGGCTCAAAAGAAGGGGAATCTGTCGGAAAAAATCGCCGATCAATTCCTCGGAAGAACAGATCTGCTGGGCCAAGTATCTACAGCCGCTTCTCCGCTTGTAAACAAAATATCCGGGGCAAGAGGGTCGTTTCCCAGAAAAGTGATGGAACAAACCGTCGGTATACATTCTGAAAGACTTTTGCCGGCTTATACGAAACAGCGCTTTTCTGTATGGTTTCGGAAAAGATCCGCTCCCGCTCTGGAATCACCCAAACAGCAAATCGTATTATTTCCAACCTGTTTTGTCGAATACATGGAGCCGCAAATAGGTAAAGATGCAATTGCCGTGCTTGAACACAATGATATAGCCTGCTCTCTTCCAGACAATGCAAAATGTTGTGGAGCTCCGTGGCTACACAACGGCAAAATAGAAGAATTTACCAAAAAAGCGCAAAACAATATAAAGCGTCTGGCAGGTGAAGTCCGCAACGGAAAGAAAATTTTGGTCACCCAGCCTACATGCGGCTATGTTATAAGGAAAGATTATCCGCTATACGTGCAGAATCAGGAAGCTGACCTTGTGGCCAATAATACTTTGGATTTGGCAGAGTTTCTGGTAGAGGAAAACAGAAAAAGCGAGGGCAAAAGTTTTCTCAAAACTGATTTCAAGGGCGAGATTCCCAAAAAAGTAATTTACCATTTGTCATGTCATTCGCGCGCTCAAAATATCGGTTACCGCGGCAGAGACCTATTGAAGATCACGGGAACGGAAGTAAAACTCGTTGAGCGTTGTGCCGGCATTGACGGCACGTGGGGTTACCGCAAAGAAAATTACGATTTGGCCAAAAAAGTAATTAAGCCATTGAAGTCAGCCATCGAAACAAGTGATGCGGACGTTTGTTGCGGGGATTGCCACTTGGCAAATACAGCCATATACGAGGAAACGAATAAGATGCCGACTCATCCCGTCAGCGTCTTAGCCAAAGCGTACGGAATAAAAGAGGAATAGCAATACAAATGAATATTTAACATAAGCCGATAAAGGGACTTTTTTCGTCGGCAAAACTATTATCAGAGGATAACGTGACAAAACTTTTTATTGATGACATTCTGGACCTCCGACAGTATGAAAAAATACGGGAAGAGAAAAGAAGGGGAATTATCGATCTGAAGCGGGTACGGCGGATCGGAGTAGGGCCCTTTATCTCGTTGGTGTTTGAAAATCGGGAAACCATGCAGTTCCAAGTTCAAGAAATGGCCCGGGCAGAACGCATCATCGACGAGAGTCTTCTTCAGGAAGAAATCGATATTTACAACAATCTCATTCCGGAACCTGGCGAGATATCGGTAACGTTATTGATAGAGCTCACAAGCAAAGAACAACTGTATTCCTGGCTGCCAAAATTGGTT
>JAJZMK010000014.1 GCA_021798275.1 Actinomycetes bacterium
CCGCAATAGAGCATCGCGATAAAGTTTTCTGGAAAATTGATCCAGTTTGATACCATTTTTCAATCTGTCGTAGAGATAGGGCTCTTTGGTTGTCGTATCAAACCCATGTTCGAGTAAGTCCTCGCCATATTGATCACAAAGTTCTTTCAGGTATGGGTTTTCAGAAAGTAAAATTCTCGGCCTTACTCCCTGGTGTTTGCTGAGTAGATGGGGACGGTGTGGGTTATAACCGGAGAAGTGAAAAAATCCCAGAGGCTTTCCGTTGACGGTGTAGGTGTTGTCACTAAAACCAATTTCTCTGTGGTCTAAATTCCAATATGCAACGTTATAGACAGGGTTTTTGATAATTGCAACCTCATATATACCGGGTACAAAATCTATCCACCTTTGATCTACAAAGCGCATATTGGCTATATCTACGTAGCATTCTCTTCGGAGACGCTCTTGCCAGAAGTGTAAGAAGTCTTTTGTCGTAGGGACATCTCCAAGGGACTCTTTAGCGTTACCGACTCCGACGAATCCTAAATTGTAAATACCTGAAGCTAGAACGGCTGTTTCGTCCGTAGTCTTATTATCTCTCGGCATAGGCCTTGTGGCATGTGGGGTAAGGACGATTTTGCCGTTCATTGCCGGCAAAAAAAGCTCATCTAAGGCAGAGTATACTTTGATATCCGGGTCGAGGTATAAAACCGCTTCCGCCTCATTCAATAGGGTTTCAAGGAGCCAGGGTTTTACTGCCGTCGCCAATTCCATGACCGTATAAATGGCGGTCATCTCTTCAATTTCTTCTTTACTAAGTCCGATATCATCGAGTCCGTAGACTCTGAAAGGCTCATTTGCGGTATCGATTGTTCCCGCTCTGTCATCTAAGACTAAAGTTGTAAAAGTGGCTCCTTCATGGAGCGCAAGGAAAGATTCGGCCACTACCCTGGCGGCCGCCAAATAATTTTTGGCAATTATGGTACAGGCGTGGACATTCTTGTATGTCGATAACTTATTTTTCAACACCTCTCCAGACTAACAACACCTTCATAGTTTTGTATATAAACATTTGATTGTTGACAAATTAATAATCTTTGGATAATAACATTACAATTTATCAGCTCAGATAGCTTAAATTGATAGCAAGAAAACTTACGGATTCACAAATACGGTATTTCCCGGGCTATAGGCAAACAAAAGACCGACTAGACACAGGAAACAAATGAAACAGAGCGGAACGAAAAACCACTTCTTTGCACTCCAAATCCCAAGTGCCATCACCATGGGAGGCGTGTCATAAATAAAGCGGGGGGCGATCCATGCCCCACCGTCAAAAGTTACTGCACAGATGACCACTAAGCTAAAGACTATCCATTCTATGGGAGCGTGCATTCTCCAAAGTGTGTATAGGCCAAAGGCCGTTATGGCGATGGAGATGACGGTTAGGACGTACGATCCGTTATAAGTAAATGCATAAGCGGAAAATGCCGTGCCAAAATCCCAGGGCAAGCTCAAATGAACCAGCCAATGGTCATGTTCAACCTGTGACCAGGTAAAGAGAGAGCCGGTGGTAACCCATAGATAAATGAGATATGCACCGCCACCCATCAGGGAGAGAAAAAGGCTGATCAGGGGCTTATAGCTTTTGGTCCTAAGTGTGTGGACAATGATAAAGCAAATAAGCGGTAATACTATCAGCGACAAGCTTGCCGTCGCTGCCGCTGCCGCTATTCCGGCCCATATGTAGCGTTTATGTAGAAGCAGTAAAAACGTTGCCAGGCAAAAGGTAACGGCCAGAGCATCTGCATAAGCCAGGACAGATATCACCGAACCTGGAAAAAGCGCAAAAAATACACCGGCTCTTCTAGCTGTTACCATATCGCTGTAGTGGCTGGCTAACGCTGTGGCCAAAGAGGTGGAAACGGCTCCGGCTACCATAGAGATAACCTCCAATGTAATGGAGGTATTGGTTCGTAGGATTAAGGTAACCGCTTTACCAAGTAGTGGGTAAAACGGGAAGAATGCCATGGGCTCTGAGTTGACAGAGGAAGGGTTGATGTGTACCGGGTAGCCCAGTTTGGCTATAGAGACGTAAAAGGTGCCGTCCCACGGTGCCAAAACTCTTGGAATCGGTAAATTGGTGTGTAGGGAAGAGATGATATCTGATGCCAACAACAGTACAATTCTGCTGAGGATGTAGATAGTTGTGGCAAAAGTTATTGCTTCTGCTATGGTTACGGCGGAGCTTTTTTGTGTATCTTCAGTCTTCAAGGCTCTAGTTTAGGTGTTTTCTCAGGGCAGCAGCTGACGAACTTGAATATCCGGCCTCTTCTAATTTGGCGATTTCGTCAATTCGAGACGATAAGAACTTGATTGCTTTTGCCCTACCATGCTCGGCTAAAACCTTGGTTCTGGCGCGCTCGGCTTTGAGGCGTGCGCTCTTGATATCAGATACTATTTCCCGGCAATATTGAGCGGCTTCCTCGATATCGGGCTCTGCCCAATAGTCATCGGGCAGATAGGGCGGGGCTAACGGTCCAACCTTAACCCGCTCTGCTGAGACCAACCAAGCGCAAGACTGGTCCATAAATTCCAAGTTACCTGAGTATTTGGTTGCTATAACCGGTTTGGCAAGTGACATGGCCTCGGCCATACCTAGGCCAAAGCCTTCGGATCTGTGCAGGGAGATGTAGCAGTCGCACTGACTGAGAAGCGCACCGCGCTCTCCAGACGATAAATATTTGTCGATGATGACGATGTCTTGCCTGTCTGCCGCAGCTTCTCTCAATCGCTCTAAATCCATTTGCCACTTATAGCCGTTGACGCTTTTTAAGATTAAAAGAGGCCCTTCGCCTGGCCGGAAGGCTTTACGGAAAGCATCGATAACTCCGAAAGGATTTTTCCGCTGCAAAGACGAGTTGAAATCAAATGTGTATAGAAACTTGAATTTCGATTTGATATCGTCCAAATTCCCGATGCTCTTGCTACCTACTCTTTTTAATTCTTCCATAACAAGGGCGGAAATATCAAATTCTCTATCCACGGTAGGTTCGGTGATAGGGTGAGGAAATACATAAACGGGACATTCCACATGAGGCTCCACGGCATCTCTGACGTAGCCGCTAGGCACCCAAATCTCATCTAGGAGATCGGCATTTTTGGCCATGGCGGAAGGAATGGTTTCAGTTTCCCACGCCCACCCTCCGACGCTGTATCTTCCGTCAAAAAACTCAGGACCGACAAGTGCGGCAAAACCAAGCAAATGCTCGGCGTTCATCCAAATAATGTTTATTTTGCGATCCGCTATTTGAGCTTGTGAATTGAAAGGGTGATTCTGTCTGCTGGTTGGCAAATCCACAACGACGGGACTTACCTCTATCCTGGCTCCTATCAAGGCATCCAGTACCAATCTGGCAGCTTCTCCCACGCCCACCTCGGCTTTTAGGTAGCCTGTCAGAGTGACTCCCGGCCTCAGACCTTCCGGAGTTGCCGGAGATACCGATGTAGGGGATTTCCACCATGGAGTTTCAGCCAAAATTTCTTTTAGCCGGGTGGGTTTTACTTCTTCTTCCAGGCCATGGAATGCCACCCAATTCCTATAGGGGAGAGCGTCTACGGTAGTGAGTCTAGGGAAGTTGAGAGCCAGGTCTTTTCTCTCTTCGTATATCTCCAGCAAATAGCCGGGCACTCTGGGACCATTGACTCTTTTGGGGTCGGATGCGGCCAGGAAAGCATAAAAGTCGTCCAAACCTTCTTTGTCGAAAGGATCTCCCACATTTAGGTCATCAAAACCCGTTTCCAACAAAGCTCTCTGTAGGAGGCGACGCATTTTGGCATCAGGTTCTGTTCCATCACAGAACTTAGTCAGATAACCTTCATCAGCGACTGTGGCATACGGACCGCCCAGCAATCTTTCAGCCTGGCCTTTGCAGAGTAGTTTGAGAGTTGGGTTCTCGCTCAGCAAGACTCTCGGGGTATGGGAAGTCGTTGACAACAGATAATGTCTGTAAGGGTCAAAACCGGCGAAATGCATCAAGTATAAGTTTTCGTCGCCGACGACGAAAGCGCCGTCTTCAGAGGAATGTAAATCCCTCTGGTGAATATTCCAAAATCCGACTCCACAGCCCATATCTCCAACTATGGATGGTGAAAAAAGAGGCAGAGCCTGATCGAGAAAGGGTTGGGCATAGGGGAGTAGACTCCAAGTTCTGCTTCTCTGGTGGATATTGTTGGCGCTGGCATTTATCTTGGCGGAATCAAACAGTAAATCTTGAGGGGCGGCTAAATTACGCGTAATCGCTCTCTGCCACCAAGCCAAAAAGTCTACTCCTCTTTGACCTTTCACCCCGACTATGGATGGGTTAAAGGCCCCCGATATGTCGATGTCCAATTCGTCCGGGCGGTGTCCGTCGAATTCGGCGGCAAAAAAGTTATCCGATCGATTTTTGTCAAATTGCTTGTCTCGGTAATAAGACTGCCAGGGGACAAGGGCGATATCGTTGTTGTCAAGTTTGGACAGTAGAGGATCAAGCGACGATATAACGGCTGTTTCCGCCGCGAGCAGCAGCAGAGGCGCCAGCGAGCGTAAGTGAAGAACGAAAAGTCCGAAACTTGGTGCCAGTTTGGCGGCGATATCACTTCCGCTTGCAAACAATGCCAGTTTATGCAAATCAGTCTTTTTGATGCCCAGGTCTTCTGGTAGAAACAGCACTATATTGTCATAAGCAGCAAGTGTTGACTCAGCTTGTTGGCGATCCAGATTTGTCAGCATCAAAACCGCTAGCTGCGCACCCGGATGGCAGGTGGCTAACGAGGCAGCCAAGCTGGCGGCGTGAGCCGACTGGCTAAGTACTATGGAAGTACATGCCATAATATTATCTAAACTACCCCGGTTTGCGATCGGGTATTTTTTTGCTGCATTAATTATGTCAGTACTGTTTAGGCAAATTTCCACAATATCAGAAGGTTACTTCCATTTGAAGAGACGAGAGGTAAAAAAAAATACTTTATTGGATTTTTTAACTTTTTCGCTCTCCGCTCAATGGGTAAGTCGAATAATTCCAGCCCTGATTAAATATAAAAGACTTAAATATAAAAAGACATTTGCACAAGGCACAACTTTATTTTTATGAGACTATATCAAACGGCCAGCATAAGATTTGATCAGTGGCGTCCATAAGTCCATGGGCATGAGACTCCGGAGAAATCAGAACTAACTTCAGGGCTCCCTGATAAAGGTCACGTTATCGGTATAAAGCTCTTTGCCGTTGATGTCGATCAGATAAAAACCATAGTCTTTGATCCGGCTCAGAATTTCGAACGCCTCTTCCCCTCCCACAGCCAGTCCCGTTGCCAAGGCATCGGCGAGTGCCAAATCTGGTCCGAGCACGGTGGCCGATATTGCTTTTGTTCCCTGAAAGCCTATGGGGTCAAAAAAGTGCTCGCCCCTCTCGTATCGACCTGAGGTCGCTACGGTGTCTTTTACCTCCACAACGGCGGCTGCAGCATCTTTTCTCCAGGGGTGAGCAACGGCAAATTGCCACCTGGAAGGAGGAGGCTCTCCAAGGCAGGAGATGTCACCGCCGCCGTTTACGATCACGGCTTTTGGGTTATATGAAAAAATCAGTCTGGCCACTTTTTGCACCGACCAACCTTTGACAAGCCCCGTAGGGTCAAAACCGTAAGGTCCCGCCCACGGATCAAACCAGCCTCCGCTTAATGACTTGGCTATTTGACAGAGATCGGATACCTCGTCTATCTCCTCCAGGGTACCCTTTTCCGGCAGTTCACCTTTTTGTATTCTGATGATCGGACTGTCAGGTTTGTAAGTGCTAAAAATTTCATCATGTCTGGTGAGGGTCAACCTAGCCTTTGACATTGCCGATGCGATATCATGTTCAGAGAGTTTTCCCGGCCAGATATGAAAAGAGAATACCGTTCCCATTATCTCTTGCGTAAAAAGTCTGACATCTTCTGCCGTTTTCATACGAAGCCTTTCCCATCAACCGGTAGGTACGGAATTATTTAAAGTGAAGCTTATTAAGTGCAGATTGTAGAGAATATAGGTACGCTTCCGTGGTGTAGGTGGCTCCCGTGAAACCGTTGACATTTAAGCTCTGAGCTTTCAGGACTTCATTCTTCAGGAGCGGTATGACCTGGTCGGCTATCGATTGAGAATAAGATTCCGCAACCTGTATCTGTGCCAAGGTAATGGCCTTTATTTTATTGGAAGAAATAGTTACCTTGACTGCTAATTGACCGTAACCGTAGTTCTCTACCCGTCCCGTGGCACTTTGTACGCCACTTGCAGATGGCGATGGGGAAGTGGTAGTGACGGTGGAAGCCGGGGTGGTTGACTTGGTTCCGGAGTGCTGTAACGTTCCGTTACCAGCCGGAGCGGTAGTAGAAGGGGTGGTGGTAGCCGGAGCTTTCTGCGGTGCGGAAGAGTTCTTTGGGGCACCGGAAACAGATTGACTGTTCGACGCTTTGGATTGCAGGGAAACGCTTATACCCGACGATGCCGGATGAAAGCCCAGTACAGTTCCCAAACCGGCTGCCGTAGCTGCCAATACAAGTGGATAACGCTTCATTTTGTAACCTCTCTTTAGAATTATAAGTTGTTGATACAATTTTCCCGTCACTTGGGACAGGCTATTTTTTGTTGCCTAGGTAATTTGTGTAGATAAAGTAGTTCTATAGGGCGTAGATCTCTCCATGTAGTTTATTTTCCGCAATTCCTTTTGCAGAAAGTATTTTTTTAAAGCTTTCGACAAAGTCGGCAGATCCTGCTATGAAAGTATCTCTCTGTAAAATATCTTCTATCATGGAGGCTACATTTTCGAGCGGAACTTCCGAACGGGAGCCAAATACCTCCAAACAAACCCCGTTTTTCTTTCTGATCAGTTCCTTGACTTCGTGGTTTAATGCGCTGTCCTGTTCAGAGGCAGATCGCAATATCGCCACTATATCCGCTGTTCCCGGGATGTCTTCCAAAAGGGATCTGACAGAGGTAATGCCGATCCCACCTGCTATCAAAGCTACCTTATTGCCTGTCATAGCCCGGTGAGTAAAGACGCCGTATGGTCCTTCAAAGGCAACCTTCGTACCAGGTTTTAGACTTGAGAGCTTTTCGGTGAAGTCTCCCAATTGCTTAACAGTGATACGAAGGTATGGAGGTCTTGGCTTGGCGGAGATTGAAAAAGGATGAGCCTGCCACCACATACCTCTTTTTAGAAATCTCCATTCGAAAAATTGCCCTCCTTTTACTTTGAGTTTTTCCGTATGTCTTCCTTTTAAGATGATCGATATGGTGTCGTCAGTTTCTCTACGTACCTGGTAGACCTCGAATTTGTAGTAGAAACTTTTGATAGCTGGGATAATAAAGCGGTAAAAGAGTACCAAACCGGCTGTCATCGCCCAAGCAACGGACCAGACCAATTGGGTTAGGGGATGTCCCACAAAAGACGGCCCCAGAACCACTTCATGCGCAAAAGCCAGTGCCAAAGCCAAGTACATATAAAGATGGATGGTCCACCAAGTCTCTCTTTTGATGCGCTGGCGTATAGCGCGTATGGAAATGATCCCGATCAAGACCATAATAATCAAGGCAGCTGTAGCTTCGATCATGTCGGGGAAAGAAGAAAGCAGAGTGCCAAGTTCATGGAGAGGTCCCGTCTTGGCCGCTTGAGCGTAAGCTATCGTCAGAAAGACTGCGTGTAAGAGTATCAGCGATATGGGCCATGCGGCCAGTTTCTTATGCCAGGAGACCAATCCGTCTTGGCCGAGTACTTTCTCAATATAAGGGATGCGGCTGACGAGCAGTACCATCACAAGAGCCAGGTAAGTCCCAATCAAACCCGTTATGTTTCCCAAGAACATCATCACCCCGCCTGGGGCTGACAAAGCTTGATGGCTTTCGGGAGTGAGAGCTATCCCGACAGTGGCTCCGAGACCGAGCCCGACAACTACTAAAAATATTTCGGGGGCATGGGAGGTCTTTGCTAGAGACACGGTCTGTCTATTCCCGGAGGTCTTTGGAGTCGACGTGGGAGCTTTTCTTGCTCCCGGCGAAGAGTAGTAAGAGGATCCGGATGGTTTCCGGTAATTCTGTTTATGTCGTTGGTTTTTGGTGGTTTTTGGCATACATACATTGTGACGGTACGGAGCTTAGAGAATGCTGAAAATATTGACTGTTGTTGGTATGTAAATAATACGAGGACTGTAAACCTTAGAATTAATTCAGGAAGTAGAATAAAACGATGCGAATTTTAATTATAGAAGACGAAGCGGCTTTGGCCAAAACTATGGCAAACGGTTTGAAAGGGGAGGGCTATGAAGTGGACGTGGAGTATACGGGCCTCAGTGGTCTTTGGGCTGCCCGCGAAAACCACTACGATGCCATCATCTTAGACCTGCTACTTCCGGAAATGAATGGTTTTAAGGTCTGCCAAACCTTGCGCCAGGATAACAATAATGTTCCTATCCTTGTCCTTACCGCCAAGCAGGGCGAACATGATGAGGCCGAAGCGCTTGATACAGGAGCCGACGATTTTCTGCGCAAGCCTTTTTCTTTCGTGGTACTACTAGCGCGGATCAGAGCGTTGGTAAGAAGAGTACAACAACCTGCCTCAAGTGCAAATTTTCTTGAGGTGGGCAACCTTGTGATAGAGCCCCGGTCTCGTAAATGCATATTGGCAGGGCAGGAAATTTTACTTTCGGGTAGAGAATTGGCTGTTTTAGAGCTGTTGGCCGCCAACGAAGGACAGACCTTTTCTAAACGGGAATTGCTGGATGAGGTTTGGGGTGATGATTTTCTGGGCGATCCAAATATAGTAGAGGTTTATGTGTCTTACTTACGTAAAAAATTAGACATACCTTTTAGCCAAATAAGTATTTTAACAGTTCGCGGTATAGGGTATCGGTTGGTAGTAAGCAGTTGAGAAAGTTTTTTTTATTTCATCTTTCTGTCAAAATAAAAGCTTCACTTATGGCAGCGTTTGTAGTAGCCATTTTTTTATTTGTAAGCGCATATGGTCTTATATACATCTTAAAAAACTCAGTGGAAAATCAAGGAGGGTCAGCTGCCAGATTGGAAACACAGCTGATATCATCATTGATTCAAAAAGGGGATATACCTTTTCTTCTTCCCGTGGGGCAGCAGGACTTGTTTGCTCAAATTGTTACTTATAACTATAAAGTTATAGCAAATACCCCAAATGTTTCGAATCAGAAATTACTTGTGCAAAAAAATATTATCTCTAATAAAATGCAGTTTTTTAGTAATATAAACCAACAAGATAGAGATCAAAAAGAAAGCCAGGATGCCGACGGACCTTATATGGTTATGGTCAAAGCTGAAACTATCCCAAAACTTGAAACTGGGAAAAGACATGATTTTGAAACAGCATTTTACTATAACTCTCCCTCTGTCAGGCCTAGCGTATTCAAAGCAGGTAAGCAAAAAGTCTATATACTGGTAGCGGTTTCTCTGGCTTCAGGCTGGGATACCATAGGTAAATTAGAGAGCTCGCTTTTCTTGGGAGTACCCATTCTGGTGGTACTGGTTGCCGGCATGGTGCTTTGGCTGACTGCCAAGGCTTTGGCTCCGGTTCGTGAAATCAGGGAAGAAGTAGCAGAAATCTCTCTCAGTGATCTACACAGAAGGGTTCCCGAACCGAAGAGTAAAGACGAGGTTGCGCGCCTTGCTAAGACTATGAATAAAGTACTTGACAGGCTGGAATCGTCTGCTTTCAAGCAGCGGAGATTTGTAGCCGATGCTTCCCATGAATTGCGTACGCCTTTGGCGACTTTGGCAACCAGTTTGGATGTGGCTCTGGCCCACCCGGAAAATGTAGTTTGGGAAGAGGCCGTCAGCGACGCCTTGGTGGCCTCCAGGCGCCTGTCGCGTATAGTAGACGAGCTTCTTCTCCTGGCGCAGATAGATGAAGGGGGCCTTGTCATCTCCGATTCCAGTTTTGTCGACTTAGATGACCTGGTATTGGAAGAAGTGGCTTTTGCCATCAAGCCCGATAAAATTAAACTCGATCTTTCCAAATTGTCGGCGGGTAGGATTCTCGGCGACAAAGAATCGCTTAGGCGTGTAATCGCCAACCTACTTGACAATGCCTATAAGTATGGAACCTCAAGGGTGGATATAGCTGTTTTTACCGAGGAAAGCAAAGTGATCATAGAAGTATCAGACGATGGTCCCGGTATAGAGGAATCTGCCAGGGAGCTTATTTTTATGAGGTTTACAAGGTTAGATGATGCCAGGAGCAGTGATAAAGGCGGAGCCGGCCTCGGTCTTTCCCTGGTTAAAGAGATAGTAGCGACCCATGGCGGGCAGGTCTATGTTCAAGATTCCCCCAATTTGAAAGGAGCCTGCTTTGTCCTGGAATTTCCCGCCGGGTAATTAAAAGTCGTAGATTCATAAAACCGGCTTTTATGCTTCGGCCTCTTATGGGAAAAGGTACTTTATTATAAGTAAAGTATTTCCAAGACAAACGTCTTGTTGGCTCGCTCGCTACAATGGGCTAAGTACAATAAGGTAGTGTTTATCTAAATAGCATCATTTGTAAGTCAATAGATATAAAGGTAGCCGAGATGAGTGACAGTTTGAAAATCCACAGCCAAGATGTTACGGAAGGTAATAGAAGGGCCCCTTCCAGGGCAATGCTGAGAGCGGTTGGTTTAAATGATGAAGACTTTACCAAGCCGCAAATCGGTATAGCATCCACTTGGAATGAAGTGACTCCCTGCAATTTACCCCTGGCCCGTTTAGCTAAACGGGCTAAAGCCGGCGTAATAGCCGACGGTGGAGTTGCTTTAGAATTCGTGGCTGTATCTGTCTCAGACGGTATTTCGATGGGACACGAAGGCATGCGGGCATCTTTGGTATCGCGTGAGATAATAGCCGACTCGGTGGAAATTGTCATGCATGCGGAGCGCTTTGACGGCTTTGTAGGTTTGGCCGGCTGTGATAAATCTCTGCCGGGTATGTTGATGGCTGCCGCGAGGCTAAATCTACCTATGACATTTGTCTATGCCGGATCGATTCTACCTGGGCATCTCGGTAATAAAACTTTGGATATAGTAAGCGTTTTTGAAGCCGTAGGCTCATATAGTGCCGGGGAAATCTCAGAAGATGAGCTAAACGCTATAGAAAGAAACGCCTGCCCTACGGAAGGAGCATGCGCCGGTATGTTCACGGCCAATACCATGGCTGCCGTGGCCGAGGCTCTGGGGATGGCATTGCCGAGTAGTGCCTCGCCTCCGGCCGTTGACAGAAGGCGTGATGATGCGGCGTTTGATTCCGGCCGGGCGGTTATGAATATGCTGGCCAAAAAAATCCTGCCGCGCCAAATTATGACTAAGGAAGCTTTTGAAAATGCCATAGCCGTTGTCATGGCATTGGGCGGTTCGACCAATGCCGTATTGCACTTGCTGGCCATAGCAAAAGAAGCGCGGGTAGATCTCGATATGTCAGACTTCGATAAGATCAGCCGCCGTGTTCCCCATATAGCGGATATGAAGCCTCACGGTAAATACCATATGACGGATTTGGACAGAATCGGGGGGGTGCCCGTGGTTCAACAAGAATTATTGGAAGCCGGACTCCTCCACGGCGACTGCCTTACCGTTACCGGTATGACGGTGGCAGAAAACTTGCAGCTGCTGTCTCCGCCTAAGCCAGATGACGACGTGGTCCACACGATTTCCCGGGCTATTCACAAAAGAGGCGGCATAGCTATTTTGCATGGTTCTTTGGCTCCAAACGGAGCCGTAGTAAAAATTGCCGGTAGTGATTTCGGCTCTTTTGACGGTACAGCCAGGGTATTTGACGGAGAGGATGCCGCCATGGACGCTATTCTTTCAGGTTCCATCACTCCCGGTACCGTGCTGGTTATCAGATATGAAGGTCCAAAAGGCGGCCCCGGTATGAGGGAGATGCTGGCAGTGACCGGAGCTCTGACGGGAGCCGGACGCGGAGCGGACTGCGCTTTGATTACCGACGGCCGTTTTTCCGGTGGCACGAGAGGTTTCTGTATAGGTCATGTCGCTCCGGAAGCGACGGACGGAGGGCCGATAGCTCTCGTAAAAGACGGTGACAGAATAGTGATAGACGCCGAATCGGGGATCATCGACTTGATGGTGGATGAAACGCAATTACAGGAAAGAGCGGCAAGCTGGCATCCGTTGGAGCCCCGATACAAAACGGGTGCTTTGGCCAAGTATGCCAAGCTGGTTTCCGGAGCGGATTTGGGGGCCATAACAAGTTTTTAAGCGGTAATTCGGCCGTTAAGGAAAGCTATTCATAAAAATATTTAAAATATGCCTTCGGGGGCTTGCTTTTTATGGAATTTTTTGCCATGATAGAACTATGGCAATTAAAGCTTTCGGCTTTCAGACACTGGTAGTAGTAACTTAGCGCACTGCGATTTTTCGTATGTGCGCTTTCGGCCTTCCCATTCGGGAGGGCTTTTTCTTTTCCTGAACAATTTCGGTTTAGATTTGGAGGTCATCATCGATGGTAAGTTGATAATAAAAGAGAGGGTCAAGAAGATCGGCCCGTAAGAGGATATAAGCATACGGTATTTATTGAAAATAAGTTTGTGTATAAGCAATAAATAAGTAATAAAATCTCTGATAAAGCCCGGAGCTTGCCGGGTCTCCCGGGGAAGTTTTGATCCAGGCGGCGGTTTTGTCGAGAGTTGTCGGTAACAGAGGAAACAAGTTTATAAAAAAGGGGGAGCTATGGAGCTCACCGGAGCACAGTCATTAATAAAGAGTTTGGAACAGGCCGGAGTCGAAGTTCTCTTCGGTCTTCCCGGAGGAGCGATCCTGCCGGTATACGACCCTTTGATCGAGTCTTCGATGCGTCATATTTTGGTGCGACACGAGCAGGGAGCGGGACATGCCGCCGAAGGGTACGCACAGGTAACCGGCAAGCCGGGAGTGGCTATGGTAACGAGCGGGCCCGGTGCCACCAACATAGTTACGCCCTTGGCGGATGCATTTATGGACTCGATACCGCTCGTGGTCATTTCCGGGCAGGTAGCGACTTCGGCCATCGGCACGGACGCTTTTCAGGAAGTGGACTTTACCGGTATCACTCAAGGGGTTACCAAGCACAATTGGTTGGTAACCGATCCCGATGAAATACCGCGGATTATCAAAGAAGCTTTCCACGTAGCAACCACCGGCCGTCCGGGTCCGGTTGTGGTGGATTTCCCCAAGGATGTAGCCAACGCTAAAACCGATTGGAACTGGCCCGATGAGGTGGACTTGCCCGGGTATAACCCGCCTGGGCCACCGGAACCAGAGGCCGTGAGAAAAGCTTTGGAACTCATTTATCAGGCGGAGCGGCCCGTGGTCTATGTGGGTGGCGGGGTAATAAAAGCAAACGCTTCCGAAGCTTTGGCAGAGTTTATCAAGCTGACAGACTTTCCTTTGGTGACCACTTTGATGGCCAGAGGGGCTTTCCCCGACAGCGATTCCCATCATCTCGGGATGCCCGGTATGCACGGCAGCTATGCAGCGGTGACGGCAATTCAAAAATCGGATTTACTCATCTCGCTGGGAGCACGTTTCGACGATAGGGTGACTGGGAAAGTAAGCGCTTTCGCTCCCAACGCAAAAGTCATTCACGTTGACATAGACCCGGCCGAAATAGGAAAAGTCAGAAGACCAGACGTTCCCGTTATAGCCGATTGCGCACTTGCCATTGAGGCTATTGTCGCTGAAATCAAGAAAGCCGCTGCCGGCAAAAAGAGTGTTTTTGCCGCTGCCACCAAGACAAAACAAGCGGCGTGGATGGCGCAGGTTCAGGAGTGGAAAGCCATGTTTCCCTTTGCTTACGACGGTAAAGGGGAGAGCAATTATCCAGGGCCAATTAAGCCTCAACAGGTGGTGGAAGAGCTGAGTGCCGCCGCGGATGAAAATACCATATTGGTAACCGGTGTCGGTCAACATCAGATGTGGGCTTCCCAGCTGTGGTCATTTGCCAAACCGCGTCACTGGGTTTCTTCCGGTGGCTTAGGAACCATGGGATTTGCCGTTCCCGCAGCCATGGGTGCCAAAGTCGGTCAGCCTACCAAAACGGTTTGGGCTGTTGACGGCGATGGCTGTTTCCAGATGACTGCCCAGGAACTCATCACCTGTTCACAAGAACAGATTCCCGTCAAAATAGCCATTTTGAACAATGCTTATCTGGGGATGGTCAGACAATGGCAACAGATGTTTTATGAAGAAAGATACTCTGAGGTTTACCTGTCGGCTGATTTACCAGATTATGTCAAATGGGCCGAGTCCATGGGCTGCGTAGGTTTCAAGGTCAGCGAACCAAGCGAAGTGGCTCCGGTTATCGAAAAAGCCAATTCCATCTACGACCGACCTGTCGTTGTCGACTTTAGAACGGATTCGATGGAAAAAGTATTTCCCATGGTGCCTGCCGGGGCTTCCAATGACGATATTTTGGTCCATCCCAGCTTGAGAGAAAGGCTCTCACGGGAGCAATAGGATCAGGCATGTCAGTCTTAGATGAAAGAGAAATGAAAATTGAATCTAAAAAATGAAAAGAAGGTAAAAATATGACTCCTGTTGACGCAAAGGAAAAACCGCTGAGGGAAGAGGAAGGGACTGAGCTTATCAGACCAAAGCCCAGTCATCATTTGTTGGCGATCAAGGTGGAAAATAAGTTCGGTGTTCTTTCCAGAGTGGCCGGATTATTTTCCAGAAGAGGCTTTAATATAGTATCTTTGGCCGTGGCCCCTACCGAGGACGAGAGGTTCTCGCGAATCTCTATCGTGGTAGATGCCGAATCTGCCCCTTTAGAGCAGGTCATGAGCCAATTGAATAAATTAATAAACGTTGTCGAGATTACGCAATTGCATCCCGACGATGCCGTCGAAGTGGAATTATTGCTTGTGACGCTGCGTTTTGACAATAAAAGTATTGTCGCGATACAAGAGACCATCAAAAAGTACAAGGCCAGTATTTTGGAGCAAAATGATCGCCTGATTACAATTTCTTGTGCCGACTATCCTGGTAAGTTAGATAAATTAGAAAGTATTTTACGAGACTATCCAATCGTTGCTTTGCAGAGGACGGGACAAATTGCTCTGCCGAGGCTGGAATTTCTTAGTAAATAAACGGGGAAAATTACATTTTGGAATTTAGAAAGGACCAAATGACAAAACTTTACTATACCAAAGATGCCGACCAAGACCTGATCAGGTCGAGGAAAGTGGCCGTCATCGGATATGGTTCACAGGGGCACGCCCATGCGCTGAATCTACGCGACTCAGGTGTCGACGTGCGAATAGGTTTGAGGGAGAATTCATCTTCGGCTCCAAAAGCAATCGAAGCAGGGTTCAGGGTACTGTCCAATTCGGAAGCTGCGGCTGAGGCCGACCTCGTGATGCTACTTTTGCCTGATACCGAGCAGGCCAGGGTTTACAACGAGGAGATAGCTCCCAACCTAAGTGAGGGAGACGCTCTCTTCTTTGCCCACGGATTCAATATAAGATACCAAACGATTGTTCCGGAAAAAGGCATTGATGTGGCTATGGTGGCGCCTAAAGGACCGGGCCATCTTGTCAGACGCACTTACGCTGAAGGCGGGGGCGTACCTTCACTGATCGCCGTGGAAAACGACGCCACAGGTAAAGCTATGGCTTTGGCCCTATCTTATGCCGATGCCATAGGAGCAACGAAAGCCGGCGTTTTGGAGACCACTTTCAAAGAGGAGACGGAGACCGATCTTTTTGGCGAACAGGTGGTTCTGTGTGGCGGATTGACGGAATTGGTTCAAGCCGGTTTTGAGACGTTGGTGGAAGCTGGATATCAGCCGGAATCTGCGTACTTTGAGTGTCTACATGAACTCAAGCTCATAGTTGATCTGATGTATGAACAGGGAATATCTGGTATGCGTTTCTCAATTTCCGATACCGCTGAATACGGTTCTCTGACGCGGGGCCCAAGGGTCATTTCCGACTCATGTCGTAAAGAGATGAAGCAGATTCTCACCGAAATACAGGACGGTACTTTTGCCAAAGAATGGATTGACGAGAACAAGAACGGACGTCATAAATACCACCAATTGCAGGAAGAGGGCAAGAGACATCCTATTGAGGCTATCGGAGCAAAACTCCGCTCTATGATGCCTTTTATCACTGCTGGTAAGAGGCGTCTGGAAGAAGTTTCCGGGGGATAAAAAGTTTTATATAGGGGCGGTATTTAGACTTACATATTCTCTCTAAATACCGCCCATATATTTTTATCGTACAACTTTTATTGCATGTTTTTTACTACGTAGTCGATACAGGCTGTCAAAGCTTCCACGTCTTCGGGGTCTATTCCGGGAAACATGGCTACCCTAAGTTGATTTCTGCCCAACTTTCTGTAGGGCTCTGTGTCCACTATGTTGTTTTGTCTCAGTGTTTTGGCTATTTGGGATGCGTCAATTTCATCTTTGAAGTCAATCGTCGCCACAACGTGGCTGCGGTCTTTTGGATCTTTAGCAAATGGAGTGGCAAACTCGGACCGCTCGGCCCAGCCATAAATGATTTCAGCCGACTTGTCAGACCTTGATGCGGCCCATTCCAAGCCACCGTTTGAGTTAAACCAGTCTATTTGTTCTGCCATAACCGCCAATGTAACTATGGAAGGCGTGTTGTAAGTTTGGTCCAGTCTGGAGTTGTCGATGGCAGTATTCAAGTCCAGGAATGCCGGGATAAATCTCCCCGATTCTCCTATTTTCTTGGAGCGCTCTATCGCTGCCGGAGACATTACGGCTATGAACAAACCTCCGTCTGATCCGAAAGACTTTTGCGGAGCGAAATAATAAGCGTCGGTTTCGTTCGGGTCAAAACGCAATCCTCCCGCTCCCGATGTGGCATCTACCAAAACAAGGCCGGATGCGGCCTGTCCCGAAGCATCACGGGGTCTTTTGATTTCCATGGCGACACCCGTGGAAGTTTCGTTGTGGGTAAGCGCGTATACGTCAACGCTTTCATCGGCTTCAGCTTCCGGGTGAGTTCCGAAATCGGATTTTATAATTACCGGATCTGATAAATGCGGGGCGGCCTTTGCCGATGCGGCAAATTTTGATGAGAACTCCCCGAAACTCAAATGCTGACTCTTCTCTTGGATCAAGCAGAATGTGGCTATATCCCAAAAGCAGGTTGCTCCTCCGTTGCCGAGCACTACTTCGTAGCCCTCCGGTAGGGAAAACAGAGTCGTTATTCCCTCCCTGACCCTTTTTACAAGTTGCCTAACCGGGGCTTGTCGATGGGAAGTGCCCAGCAGGGTCGCTGCTTGCTCGGCCACTTTTTGAAAAGCCTCGGTTCGCACTTTGGAAGGACCGCATCCAAAGCGCCCGTCCCTTGGTTTTAACTCATTTGGAATTTCTATTGTCATTTTCCTAACCTCCGTCACAAAATGTGGGACGTTTTCGACTCGCTCAAGCGGCCCACCTTTTTTATGTGTCAATATGTACTATATGAATACCTTAACCAAAACTAGTACAGGTTCGAAAGCACCTAAGGCAAGAATTTCAGAAAGGATTGCCAAAGTCTCTCCTTCGGCAACATTGGCAATAGATGCCAAGGCCAAAAAAATGAAAGAAGACGGTATCGATATGGTCCTCTTCGGTGCCGGAGAACCTGACTTTCCGACTCCGACACATATAGTCGATGCGGCCGTGGAAGCGTGCAGAAATACGGCCAACCACCGCTACACTCCAACTCCCGGTCTGGCGGATCTAAGGGAGGCCATAGTGGCCAAAACCAAGCGGGACAGTAATTACGATATCAGTGTTCCCCAGGTGTTGGTGACAAACGGAGGTAAGCACGCCATTGCCAATTCTTTTGCGGTTCTTCTCGATCCAGGTGATGAAGTGCTATTGCCCGCCCCGTATTGGACAACCTATCCCGAGTCTATTGCTCTGGCCGGAGGTGTGCCGAAAATAATTCCCACAGGTGCTGATACCGGATTCAAAGTCACGGCTGAAATGTTGGAAGCCGCAGCCACGGAGGAAACTAAGGTTTTGTTGATGGTATCTCCTTCTAACCCCACAGGGGCTGTTTATACCAGGGAGGAGCTACTTGAGATAGGGCAGCTTGCTTTGGAACGTGGTTGGTGGGTTGTGACGGATGAAATCTATGAGCACCTCATCTATGACGATCTGGAGAGAGTGTCATTGCCGGTATTGGTAGAGGGTCTACAAGACCGTTGCATAATAGTGAACGGGGTGGCAAAGACATACGCCATGACCGGCTGGCGCGTGGGATGGATGATAGGCCCCAAGGACGTAATCAGCGCCGCAGGTAATTTGCAGTCACATGAGACTTCTAATGTGGCCAACGTTTCTCAGAGGGCAGCCATAGCTGCTCTGCGGGGATCTCTCGACGACGTTGTTTTGATGAGGGAAGCTTTTGACAGAAGGCGTAAACTGATAGTCAAGATGTTGAATGATATCAATCACGTCGAATGTCTGATGCCTCAAGGTGCCTTCTACGCTTTCCCCTCTTTGGAGGCTTTTTTCTCTTCCAATTTGGCAGGACGTACTCCATCGTCTACCCTTGATATTGCCGATATCGTTTTGGAAGAAGCCAAAGTGGCTTTCGTACCCGGGGAAGCTTTCGGGGCTCCCGGCTATGCAAGATTCTCTTACGCTACTTCAGATGAGGAGATCATCAAAGGGATAGAGAGACTGGGCAACCTGTTGGACACGGCGAAGTTCTAGTCTGCCGTGACAACGCGGACTTTTTAGTATGTGGGTAAAAATTTAATCAGAGCTATTTACAAAATAAATACAAGGAGGAATAATGGCAAAAATATTGGTTACGGAAAAATTGGCTGATAGCGGTTTGGAGGCCATGAGGGCTGCCGGACACGAAGTCGACGTCCAGCTGGAGTGGACGAAGGAAACACTTTTGGATATCATCAAAGGCAAAGACGCTCTGGTGGTTAGGTCGGCCACAAAAGTCACGGAAGAAGTTCTCCAGGCCGGTAAAGATTTAAAAGTAGTCGGCCGTGCCGGAGTAGGGCTTGACAACGTGGACACCAAAGCGGCCACCGCTTTGGGTGTCATGGTCGTCAATGCTCCGGAATCCAACATTATTTCCGCCGCCGAGCATGCCATAGCTCTCCTCTTGTCTCAAGCACGTAACATACCGCAAGCTCACGGTGCTTTAGTCCAGGGAAGATGGGAGAGATCTAAGTGGGAAGGAGTGGAAATTTTTGGTAAGACTATAGGTATAGTAGGTCTTGGCCGCATCGGTGGTCTCGTGGCTCAGCGTTTGAGCGGTTTCGGTGTGAAATTGGTAGGCTATGACCCATATATCTCCGAAGAGCGAGCCAAAAAGTATTCCATTGAATTGCTTCCTCTCGAAGAATTGGTCAAAGTAGCCGACTTTATAACAATTCACTTGCCGAAGACAAAAGAAACGGCTGGGCTTTTCAACAAAGAACTGTTTGCCAAAGCAAAAACCGGCATTCGCATTGTCAACGCTGCCCGAGGCGGTATTATTGACGAAGAAGCTTTGGCCGAAGCTATCAGAGAAGGTAAAGTAGCCGGAGCGGCATTGGATGTATTTAGCAGTGAACCCCCCACCGATTCACCATTGTTGGAATTGCCATCCGTTGTAGTCACCCCCCATTTAGGTGCCAGCACAGGGGAGGCTCAGGACAAAGCCGGTGAGCAAATTGCCGAACAGATTATATTGGCTTTAGCCGGAGATTTTGTACCTTACGCCGTGAATATATCGGCAAAGTCTATTTCCGAGCCGGCCAAGCCTTACCTGGCCGTTGCCGAACAGTTGGGCCGTTTTATAGCCGGACTTTTTGATAGGTTGCCCAATCAATTGGAAGTCGAGTACCAGGGCTTACTGGCCGGTGAAGAAGTGTCTATGTTGACTCTGTCTGTTCTAAAAGGCGTGTTTGCAAGTGCCACAGAAGAGCCGGTATCATACGTCAATGCACCACAATTGGCCGAAGAGCATGGACTTGAGATAAGAGAAATTCAATCTCCTACGGCTAAAGACAGGGTAAGCCTGATCACGGTTAGGGCCGGTAATCACGAAGTGGCCGCAACACTTGGGTCTGACAAAATGCCGCGTATAGTCTCTGTCGACGGACACAGCATCGAAGTTCCGCCTGCTCCCTTCATGTTGGTTGTCAGGAATAACGACAAGCCCGGAATGATAGGAATAGTGGGTACTATACTTGGTAATGCCGATATCTCTATCAGGAATATGGCAGTCGGCCAGACTGCCGGCGGTGAGACGGCACTGATGGTACTCTCGACTGAGCAACCCATTGCCGAACAGCTCATAGAGGCTATCCGTAAAGAAAAAGGAATCCTGGAAGTACATCAGATAACAAGTTGATATCTAGATAAGCTAACGAGGCGTCCCGGGCGAAGAGTCTTTGATCTTCATGCGGGACGCCTCTAGCTTTTCGGCTTTCATATTGAGTTACCGACAAACAGTGTTGTACCCAAGGCTTGTCTGTAGGTTTTTAGTGTGATTAATCCCGGGCTATAAAGCTTTATAGCGAGAGAGTTGCCTAAGCGGCATTTTTGAGGCTATTTTTGCCAATTATTGCAGGCCAGGTATTGGCGTAACTTTTTTCTGTCGCAATAAAGCGGTCTAGGATCAGTTTTTTGGCGATAGGCAAAACAAGAAGTATAATAGAACATAATATATACAATCGAAAACGGTTGATAGATAATTTGTCTTGTGACACGTAACCCCCTGTAGTAAAAATACTATAGGCAAATATCAAGTGGAGTCGGGGAATAAATAAAATGATCAGCTCCAACAATTATAAATTATAATTGTTGGAGCTGATCATTTTAGATGCACGGCGCTATTCAGAGACCGGATATGAACCCCTATTTATATCAGATTCACTAAAGCAGTCTGACTGGTTCAGAGAAGACACTCAACTTTTGAGTTAGGGTTGAGTTGATTTCTAGGTAGCGTAGACATTGCCATCCAGCCTAAAATTGCCTACAAAATAGATTATTACCACTATAAGTAGTTTATAAATTACTATCTGCATAAAAGTTAAAAGT
>JAJZMK010000101.1 GCA_021798275.1 Actinomycetes bacterium
GGTTATTGACGCTGGCAACGTTGCGTCTCTTAGTGGCTTCATCCATCACGTCGTCGTGGTAAAGGGAAGCGAGGTGGACAAGTTCCACCGATATGGCTCCCATGATTGTTTCATGACTGACTTCAGTGCCTGATATTGCAGAGGCGGCGATTGTCAGAGCAGGTCTTAAACGCTTTCCTCCCGCTTTGATCAGGTGTGTGGCAATCTCATTTAGGTAGCGGTCATCTATGGAGACGGCTTTGATAAGTTGCTGCTCCAGACGGTCCATGTCTTCTGTACTGACTAAAGGAAAAAAGAAATCGTTTAAACTCACTAGATGTAACGTTACGGCAAACTAAAGCCTTTTTTGACGCTAGAGACAAGATTCCTGGAATTTTTTTAAAAAAATATGAAAACTCAAAGACCCTTACATAGCCCCTGATCCCATTTATCAGGACAAATCGGTTAGAGTGTAATTGGATAAATGAGAAGAAGATAAAATAGATATTTATTAGAGATTCTAAAGATTGGGAAGGTTTAAGCTTTCCATTCCGTTTAGCATATTAGGAAGTTTATGTTGGTAATAATGCGAAGAGGGGTTTTTACAAGTAAACTTTTATTCGCGAAGAGAGCATCGAAGGAGTAAAATGTTCGAGCGCTTTACTGATAGGGCACGAAGAGTCTTGGTATTGGCTCAGGAAGAAGCCCGCCAACTGAACCATAGTTTTATAGGGACGGAGCACATTTTGCTCGGTCTCATACACGAAGGCGAAGGTCTTGCAGCTAAGGCCTTAGAGTCATTGGGTATTTCCCTTGAGGCCGTTAGGGCCAAAGTGGAAGAGACTATGGGGCCAGCAGGCACGGCACCGACCGGATCACCGCCTTTTACGCCGCGTGCGAAAAAAGTTTTGGAGCTCTCTCTGAGAGAGGCGCTCCAACTGGGACACAACTACATAGGGACCGAGCACATGTTGTTGGGTTTGGTCAGAGAAGGTGAAGGCGTAGCTGCCCAGGTCCTACAGGGCTTGGGTGTCGATTTGCCGCGGGTACGCCAGCAGGTTATTCAATTGCTGTCTGGTTATCAAGGCCATGAAACAGCGGGCACTGGGACAGGTTCTTCGGAACAGGCCCCCACCGGATCTCCTGTTTTGGATCAATTCGGCCGTAATTTAACGCAATTGGCCAGAGACCACAAATTGGATCCCGTTATAGGTCGGGACCGTGAGATAGAGCGATTGATGCAGGTTTTGTCCAGGAGGACAAAAAATAACCCTGTATTGATCGGAGAACCCGGAGTCGGCAAAACGGCCATCGTGGAAGGTTTGTCTCAGCAAATAGTGGCCAATGAAGTTCCCGAGACTCTCAAAGGAAAGCAACTTTACACTTTGGACTTAGGTGCCTTGGTAGCGGGAAGCCGTTATCGCGGCGATTTCGAAGAAAGGTTGAAGAAAGTCCTGAAAGAGATCAAGACTAGAGGCGACACAATCTTGTTTATCGACGAGCTCCACACTCTCGTCGGAGCCGGCGCGGCAGAAGGCGCCATTGACGCCGCTTCCATACTAAAGCCCATGCTGGCCAGAGGCGAATTGCAGACTATAGGTGCGACCACCATAGACGAGTATCGCAAGCATTTGGAAAAGGATGCCGCTTTGGAAAGGCGTTTCCAGCCCATCAAAGTGGAAGAGCCTTCACTTGCCCACACCATAGAAATACTGCGCGGTTTGCGGGAGCGCTATGAACAGCATCACCAAGTGACGATCACGGATCAGGCTTTGGTAGCAGCAGCCAATCTGGCCGACAGGTACATTTCCGACAGATACTTGCCGGACAAAGCCATCGACCTGATCGACGAAGCCGGAAGTAGGTTGAGGATCAGGAGAATGTCCACACCTCCTGAGTATAAGAAACTGGAAGAGGACCTCTCCAGACTTTATAAAGAGCGCGAAGCCGAATTAGAGCGTGGCAATCAGGATAAATTGCAAAAGATAGCCGACGAGATCCAAAGCAAGCAAGAAAAGAAAGCTGCGATGGAGAGTGAATGGCGTTCAGAGGGCGTCGATTTGTTTGACGTGGTTGACGAAGATGTCATTGCCGAAGTGCTGGCCAATTGGACGGGTATACCGGTTTTCAAACTGACAGAAGAAGAAACGGCCAAGCTGCTTCGCATGGAGGAAGAACTCCACAAGAGGATAGTGGGGCAAGAAGACGCCGTCAACGCTCTCTCCAGGGCTATCAGGCGTACCAGAGCCGGGTTGAAAGACCCGAAGAGGCCAAGTGGTTCATTCATCTTCTTGGGCCCCACCGGTGTCGGAAAGACGGAGCTAGCCAAGGCTTTGGCCGAACTGCTCTTTGGGGATGAAACTGCCTTGATCCAAATGGATATGAGTGAGTATATGGAGAAGCACACAGTCAGCAGACTGGTTGGTTCTCCGCCGGGATACGTCGGATACGACGAAGGTGGTCAATTGACGGAGGCCGTTAGGAGAAAGCCTTTTGCCGTAGTTTTGTTCGACGAAATCGAAAAAGCCCACCCAGATATCTTCAACACTCTGCTTCAGATATTGGAGGACGGCCGCTTGACCGATGCCCAGGGAAGAACGGTTGACTTTAAAAACACCATACTTATTATGACCTCCAACCTCGGTACGGCTGATCTCCGTAAGGCTAACGTAGGTTTCCAGAAGTTCTCCGAAGCCGTGACTTATGAGAGAATGAAGTCTAAGGTCAACGAAGCTTTGAAGGCTCACTTCAAGCCGGAGTTCCTTAACCGTATAGATGAGGTGATAGTATTCCACGAATTGCAGATAAGCGAAGTTGTGGAAATAGTGGAGTTGTTGGTCAAGAGGGTGATCGACCAACTCGAGGCGCAGGGTATCGCTGTTGAGCTGACACCTGTGGCGAAAGAGTTCGTCGCCCAAAAGGGCTACGACCCGACTTTGGGAGCCCGACCGCTCAGAAGAGCGATACAGCAACTCATAGAGGACCCGCTATCGGAAAAAATTCTATGGAAAGAATTTAATGTCGGTGAAACCGTTGTAGTAGACGTGGAGAACGATCAAATCGTGTTTCACGGTGTCCAAGGTTTTGACCATCATTCCGTAGAATTGGCCGGAGCCGGAGCAGATTCATAAAGTAACAATAGCAATTTGTAAACGGGACACGGCTATATGGCCGTGTCCCGTTTATGTTTTATAGATAGCCATAAGCGGTTTCATGTTTTAAGACAAAAGATCTTTATGGTTATCCTCTGTCTGCACCGCCTTTCAGGTGATACAGCCCCGCCCTAGTATGACTTAAGTGAAGCTAGCCAAACTTTTATATAAGTGTGAAAATTGCGGTCACGAGACATCAAAG
>JAJZMK010000135.1 GCA_021798275.1 Actinomycetes bacterium
AACACATTTGATACCACAGGAATCTATATGCTATAAAATGCCTGTTCAAAAGATATTTATAGTCGATATATGCAACTCTTATTATTTTCACCTATGCAAGCAAAGAGATAAAATAATAAAAAAAAATTAGAAAATCTAACAAGAAATTATAAAATAGCGTTATCGTTGCTTGCAATAAGTGCTAATGTATGATTGTGACTAATTCTGTAGATGAAAATTATGATGACCTTCCCTTAGATGGAAGGCGGGCTAGAGGAGAGAGAACCAGACTAAAAGTTTTGGATGCTCTTTTGGCATTGGTAGAGGAGGGAGAGATCCGTCCTACAGCTCAAGAGGTTGCTTCTCGCGCTGAAGTGGCACTTAGGACCGTTTACCATCACTTTGAGGATGTAGAGGCTCTGAGGCATATGGCTCACGATTTGCAAATAAGGAGAAATGCAGACCTTTTAGGTAAGGTAGATGCAAGTCTTCCTCTTGAAGAAAAGGCAAAAGTTGTTGCCAAGCAACTTAGAAAGTTCTTTGAAATTATAACGCCAATCCGCCGTGCTATTTTATTCGATGAGCAAATCTCCTCTGAATTGGCTACCGGCCTCAGACAATCAAGGTCTTTCCGTCGTGATCATATCGTGAATGTCTTTTCCGCCGAATTACGCGAAGTAGACGACGACAAGACCGTTACCGATGCACTGGATCAAATTACTTCTTGGCAAGCCTGGAATTTTCTACGCTCCAACCTAGGAAGAAGTCCACAGGTTGCCGAAAAAGCTCTGGCAATGGCCATTTATCGCCTGTTGACACCGGCTGCAAACTCGGGCGGAGCAGGAGGAAAAGGAAAGCGCTCTAAAAAGTAAGATTTTCCGAGCAACTCAGCTCTTGATACTTCCTATCACCACATAGGACAAGATTCTAAATACAGGCAAGAAATTTCTTGCCTGTATTTATTTTTTAACAGCTTTTTTACGCTTCAAAACAATGCCTTGAAACTTCGAAATGACACCCTGGGCGTGATGTTCTTGACGGCTTACTGTGTGTCCCTAATTTTAATGCATATAGCTACATAACTAAAAATCTTTCCGTCGGATCCCTCGGAGCCTTTGGAAAGTAGCCTGATATAGATTTCTTGTGTAGACTAAATTTATAATAAGAAAGGAAAAATAAATGTTAAATAAAACGGATTTAGAAGAACTCGATCGTCTTTCACGTCAGATACGGGCCGACATTATCAGATGCAGTACCTCGGCTGGATCAGGTCACCCCACATCTTCGCTTTCCGCTACCGACCTGATGGCGGTCTTGGTAACCAGGCACTTGCATTACGATTGGGATAATCCAAAATACGACAATAACGACCATTTGGTTTTCTCTAAAGGACACGCTTCACCTTTGCTTTACAGTATCTACAGAGCGGTAGGCGTTATCGATGAAGACGAACTCGTCAATACTTACAGGCGCTTCAAAGCCAGACTACAAGGCCACCCTACCCCGGAATTGCCCTGGGTTGATCTGGCCACCGGCTCTCTCGGTGTAGGAATAGCGGCATGCGTCGGTATGGCCCTTGTAGGGAAAGAACTTGATCAACTGGACTATCGAGTCTACTCTTTGTGTGGCGATTCGGAATTTGCCGAAGGATCGGTATGGGAGGCTTTGGATAAAGCCTCTTTTTATAAGCTCAATAATTTGACCGTGATAGTAGACATCAACCGACTCGGACAACGCGGTCCCACCGAATTGGAATGGGACTTGGAAGCCTACCAACGACGCGTGGAAGCTTTCGGTTGTCAAGGCATTATCTTAGATGGTCATAACTTTGCAGAAATCGATGCCGCTTTGACCGCCGCCGGGGAAGCTTCCCGTCCTACCGTCTTGTTAGCCAAGACCATAAAGGGCAAAGGTGTGCCGGAAATAGAAGACAAGAACGGTTGGCACGGAACGGCATTACCACAAGATCTCGCAGAAAAAGCGATAGCATATATCAATCCTGATTCACAAGCGATTACCGTCTCCTCGCCGAAACCGACAGCGGGAACCTCACATATTCAGCATACAAAAGTTGATATTTCCGCGCCTCTCTATGAGCTTGGCGAGAAAATAGCCACCAGAAAAGCTTTCGGCGACGGACTGGCCGCTTTGGCCGCGAGACCCGATGTGGTGGTGTTTGATGCCGAAGTCGGCAATTCAACCCACGCCGATGCATTCGGTAAAGTCGCACCGGAACGCTACTTTGAGGCATTTATCGCTGAGCAATTGATGGTAGCTGCCGCTGGTGGTGCCGCTACTAGAGGTTACGTATCTTTTGCCGCTACGTTTGCCGCTTTCTTGTCACGGGCCTATGACTTTGTCAGAATGATGGGCATCTCAGAAATCCCCCTTCATCTCAGCGGGTCACACTGTGGCGTGGAAATAGGAGCCGATGGTCCATCCCAGATGGCACTGGAAGATTTGGCTTCGATACGAGCCATTCACGGATCTACCGTTTTGTATCCGAGCGATGCCGTATCAGCTGCCGCTCTGACAATTCAGATGGCTGACCTGGAGGGTATCTCATATATCAGAACCACCAGAGGAGCTTATCCCGTCCTTTATGGCAACGATGAAGTATTTCCGGTAGGGGGCTCTAAAGTTGTCAGAAAGTCCCCAGGTGATCAAGTTACTTTAGTAGGAGCCGGTATAACACTCCATGAAAGCTTAAGAGCAGCTGAGATGTTGGCCTCAGAAAACATATCAGCCAGAGTAATCGACCTCTACAGTGTCAAGCCTGTTGACGTAGAAACCCTGATTGAAGCACTTCTAGCTACCGAAGGTCGGATCGTCGTCACCGAAGACCACTACTTTGAAGGCGGGCTCGGAGAAGCGGTTATATCTGCCATAGCTGGGAAAGGTATCGATCTCAAGATCAGACATTTGGCCGTTACCGGTCTATCTTGTTCGGGAACCGCAGATGAGTTACTACACTATGCGCATATCTCAGCCGACGATATAACTGAAGCTGCCAAGTCCATTCTCTAAGTCTGAGTTTCAGAGATCGCCGCCACCTCAGGTCCAAGAGGTGTAGGTAGTCAAAATGCCGTATCTAAACCTTGTATTAGGTTTTAGATGCGGCATTTTTACCGAACACACAAATAGTTGCTATGTATAAATTTTACCTGAGATTACGGTATATAAAATGGGGTATAGATGAAAAAAAAATACTTATATATCATAGCCTTTGTCGCTACCATTTTAATTATCATAATGGCTACATCAGCTGCCGTATCTTACAGTAATAAAAACAGCGGAACCGGTTCCGTTATTTTATTACCCACTGCTTCTGATCTTAAAAGGTTTGCAAAAGCTCCACTTACCCTTCCCATCCCCGCCATCAAACCAGGTCATGTGCTCAATCTGACCGCATTGGCGAAGCACAGGCCGATAGTAATTAACTTTTTTGCATCATGGTGCCCTTTATGTGTGTCGGAATTGGGCGCTCTGGCTAAAGCCGATGTCAAATATCATAAGCGGGTTTTATTTATAGGAATAGATACCGATGACCAAAACCCGGCACTGGCAAAAAAATATTTAGCCAGTGCCGGAGCTACTTATCAGGTGGGGGTGGATTTTTTTTCGACCCGCATCACAAATGCTTGGGGTTTGTCAAACGGCTTACCCGCTACGTTCTTTATCGACAAGAGCGGACGGATCGAGCAAGACGTCTTGGGGGCAGAGAGCTTACCCGTCTTGGAAAGCAGGGTCTCACAATTACTCAGAAACGGTTAAAACAACAATCGCTATGAAAAACAGAATCGGGCTGATGAAAAGGGTCTATAAATAGCCGAGACCTATGGCAATCCCGACAAGCACAAGTACTGCTGAACTTGTCATTTCACCGTATAACCCTAGTTTGTGGCCTGCAAATTTACCGATTTCCAACCCACAAAGTGACATTACCCCACTTACGGCTCCGATAGTAATTGCCGCCGCAGCGACAGATATATGATAAGTACCGAGAGCAAATCCGACAACCAAATTATCCAAGGCCAAAATGATACCCGTAAAGATGAGATTTGATATAGAGCGCTTGGGATTTGCAGCCTGGGTTGAGATCTGCTCTCTTCCCTCTCTAAAGAAATTCTTTGTATTCTTAGTCAAAAGTGCCGGCTCTGACTTATTTTCCCCGCTGACAGTCACTAACGATGTGACGTTTTGAACCGCTTTTTTGGATCTCCACTCTTTCAGAAAATTCCAAGAACCCAAAAGAGCCAGCAAGCTTCCCCCGATTGGGGAAGCCACGTTTCCGAGAGAATGGGCAAAGGTATGGCCTAGAAAAAGACCGACGGCTGGCATGGCACCTTCCAAAATTCCAAATACCAACCCCACTTCCAGCCGTAATCTATTTGTCACACCGTTCAAACCCAAAGATACGGCGGCAGCCAGATTACCTATGCCGAGAGTGACGGCTACCAAAATTAATGCCAGCATCTACCTGTCCGCTTATCTCCCCACGACCAGATCGTTCTCCGTATATAAGTCTGTGACCTCATACTCTACATATACACTTTTGCCGGTTCCGGTAGCCTCTGGTTCCGAGGATATCAAGGCACCACACTCTGGGGCAGAAACAGACCTTTTCTCCTTAAGAAAGGCTGTAAATTGACGGATTTGCCTGTCATTTGACAGACTGAAAAAAGTCACTTTATCTCCGTCAATATAAGCTTGACGCGTCGAATTCAGAAAATCCCAGCCGCTCTCCGAGGGATAAAAATCGTTCCAAGAAGCAAATAATTCCGCTTCAACAACTTGGAACTCGCTTTTTTCCATCCCGATACTTCCGCGATAGTGGGCCTTTAGAGATTTACAATCTTGATCCTGCGTTACGATCTTACCCACGACCTCTTGATCTAAAAATGCCCAGAGGCTACCCTGTGGAAGTACAATGGCAGTCGGGGCAAACCGGTGTCCTCCGGTATGGCTGGTTCTATAGTAATTAATTGCCCCTTTGGCAAAAAAATCCATATTGCAAATCTCATCATACAGAGACATCCCCAGAGATCCGCAGCAGCGATCCCTCCTACCGTGGGTACAGATTAAAATATCGCGGATCTTCCCCGTATCAAGAGAAAAAGCTGCCTCTGTAAGCTTGGAGATGTCAAAAACATCGCCGGCTGTTTCCGGTATAAAAGATAGCCTATCCAAGGAACATAACAACTTTTTGGATTCTTTTTCGAGAAATAACAAGTCTTGTTCACTAAAGAAAACTTCCTGACCGGTAAATCTTGGGGAATAAGTACTTCCCGGATTGATAGTCAGTCGTTCGATAAAGTACAGTATCTGTAAAGCGACATCGGGCAGATATTGAGATGGAACCCTCCCTTCGATAACCCCGAGTCCGGAATAGAAGTTTTTGCCCGGCAAAGACGATTCTGATAGGTCGCCGATCTCGGCTGAAAATAACTCTTCTTGTGTGTCTGCCGGAAAATATTTTTTACTGATCGCGCCATGATAGCATGCCACTTTCAGATCTTGTTTCTTCTTGTCCTCGTCTATCGGAAGAGAATTTTCTGTGATCAACTGGACACGTATCTGAAGTTTTGCGGCTAAATGGACTAATTCTTGCAGTGCGAATACTTCACTTACATCCCTAGGCCAAGGTAGAGGCCATTGCAGAAGTAGGATTCCTTCGTAAAAGCCTGCGGTTCCGGCCGGCGACAAATTGACGGTCCTGGCCCAGGAGGAACACAACACTTTCTCTTGTGACACCTTGATCCCTAATTTCTCGTATCGTTTACGTCAGCGACTTTATCCATAGAAAGGTAAGTGCGTTTCTATCGTGTTTAGTAAAAAACAATTAACTGAAAAAACCACAAAAAGTGAAATACCGGGGCTTATCTATTGCCAGATATACTTACAGCTCAAGGTATTTACTTGAAAAGTATATATTATAACTACATAATCATATGTATATTTATAACTAATTCCATTTTACGTCACATCTATTTAACCCATAGTCTAAAATCTTTCACCAAGCAGGTTTTTACACAACTATAAATTATGAAAATATCGTCAAATATACCTAAAACCTTTACCGAGAAAATAACCAATTCTCTAAAGCGTCTAACTCTTTTCTGTGCCCGCTACAAGTCAGATATATTTTCCGTAATCATCATTTTTCTATTCACCGCACTGTTTTTTTCTCCTGCTTTGATAGACGGGATCAGTTTCGGTGGTTTTGACATCACACTCGGGCATCTAAGTGCTCTCGGACAGGGTCTATACCCGTCTATACATAGTTACCACGATTCCGACACGGTAAGTCAGATGCTGGCTTGGAATACGTTGGATTACAAACTTATCCATCACGGACAATTCCCGCTTTGGAATAATTATTCCGGCATAGGAATGCCGGAATTTGCCAATTTTGAGTCTTCCGTTCTCAGCTTACCGGATTTGATAAGTTATCTGTTTCCTCTGCGAATGGCTTTTCTGGTAGCCGTCGCAATCAAAGTCATTTTGGCCGGGACTGGTGTCTATCTGTTCAGCAGATCCCTATCCCTCTCTCCTATCCCCAGTCTCTTTGCCGGTATTACGTTTATGGCTTCCGGACCGTTTATCAACTGGGTTACATGGCCACTTAGTGATGTTTACTGCTGGATAGGCTGGATAGCGGCTTTTATAGTTCTAATTTATAAATATCCAAAACGCAATTTATACGTCCTCGGATTGGCTCTTTCCATAGCTTGGACCGTCTATGGTGGCTTCCCGGAATCGAATATATTGATCCTCCTCGGCCTTATGCCTGCCATAGTCGTATTTTTGATCCTGGGTATCAAACAATTTAAGGAAGTAAACTGGCAAGGGATAATAAAAGCAGCCTTAGGTCTGGCGATTGGGGCCATGTTGGCTTCCCCACTGCTGCTACCGGGGCTAAAGATTATCGCTAACGGACACAGACAGAGCGAACAGGGCTTCGTCGGGCTTCCCCTTCGCACTATGTCGCTGTTCATTGCCCAAGGCTATTACGGTATGCCGGTGGGAAATACCACGGCTTTTGCCTTATCAAAGTGGAATTATTACGAAACGGTGGCTTACGTGGGAATCATAGCCATTTTCTTCTGCGTAATTGCCATTTTGAAGCTCTGGAAGAAACCCATGGTGCTCGCCCTGGCAGTTTCTTTGTTTTGGAGTCTGATCATCTCGTTTCAGCCTCATGAACTTCCCGCATTTCAAAACATTTTGAATCATTTATCCATCCTGCGACTGACCAGATTATCCAGAGAAAGAACCACGACTGCATTTATCATTTCCGCTCTATCAGCTTTTGGGGTGGAGGAGATTTTAAAAAGAAGTGAGAGAAAAAATGTTTTGCCGACACTTGCTGCCGCAGTCTTGTCGGTTTCTGCCGTACTTTATTTAATCGTTGACTCACTCAACGCCCATCTGACGGGGAATCTGGCCACAGCCAGGTTTGACAGTCTGATCTGGCCGGCGGCACTGACGATTTGCATCATTGGTGCAGTATATGCATTTCTTAGAGGAAATATAAAAAATAAAAAGCCCGGATCGTTAGTCAAAATTTTTATTTTATGTTTGGTAATCGGACAATTCGGAGAGCTATTTACCGCTGGGGTCTCAATTCCCACATACTCCAAAGCGTTTTATCCGGCAACACAAGCTGAACTTGCTCTGGAAAGTACGGTCAAAAACGGATTAGTCGGACTCGATACGGGCAATCCCCAAGAGATGCAGAGAAGTGCTCGGGTGGGAATTTACCCCGAGGCAAATATCGGATATAACATCAGGATGTTTGCTATTCACGATCCTTTACTCCCTTCTGCATATTATGCATCTTGGCCCGGACCGGCGGCAAAGCCGCAAGGAGGACCCGGAGTATTTGAACCGGACGTCAACTCGGCTAAATTGGCTCGGCTGTACGGTATCAATTATATTCTGGCCTTATCGAACCAACCTCAACCGCCCGGTACTAAAAAGGTGGCTGTGCTAGATGGTGAAGGTCTTTATAAAGTTCCAAACTCTTCACAATTCATGCTAACTGACAACAACCATGAGTTGGTTTCATCTTCTCCGACAAATGGGACGTTTCAAATTCATATTTCTACTGCAAAACCGCAAACACTTATTATGCACGTCGCAGATGAACCCGGATGGACTCTGACAAAAAACGGCAGTGCAATAGCTATTAATCCTTATCATAAAATTAACATGAGTGCCCACATACCGGCTGGCAAATACACTCTGACACTTTCTTACTGGCCAAGCGGCATGTCACAAGGCATCCGCTTGGCAATCTTAGGGATACTAATTTTTATCCTGATGATAATTGCACCGCATGTAATGGAGATCGTTGCTCAAAAGAGAAATAAACGAAAGCTCTTGTTGTCCGATCCGTCCAACCATGACAAAGTAGATCCAGACAAAAAATAACTTACCGGCTTGATAAAATTCGTGAATTAATAATATATATTTTATGTCAATTAACATAATAAAGAGACCGACATTTGCCGGTCTCTTTATATCTTTTAATGACTTGTCTATGCATTTGGCAACCAGACTTTGCTTCGGCTGCTAGGCAACCGGCAAAAACAACTAATCGATTTACGCTGAACTACCCGCACGGACTGCGCTCCGTGAGCTTGGCACTTTATGACATTTGTTACATATGAGTAACCAGTAGTCGATAAATTTTTGGGTTTAATTCCAGCATTTTGAAAATCGGTTTGTATCTGGCAGCCCGGACATATTTAGTCCGGGCCAATGTAGCCTGGTGGATTCTCCTCCTCGCATGAGTCAAACGTTTTCACGGTGACCCCCTTCCATTGCTCGGGCACATTAGCTATGCTTTTTATTTGCATTGAGTTAAGTTTGCCACCATGCAAGATAAAAGTCAATAACAATTCATGCTCCGAAACATAATTGTCATAATTTATTTACCCTCGGAAAGAGTTGCTGTTTGTAGACTCTGATTAGAGAGTGCGTGAAAACATTAAGATCGCCCCTATTATAATGATGAGTCCAGCCCCCAGGAATATGATGGCTCCCGCCGCTTTTGCCATAATCTTAAATATGGAAAATACGACAAGAAGAGCACCTATCACTGCACCTGCGATTCCAGCCATATCATGCTTGCTGATTGTTGCCAGTAAAGATACATTATTTATATCCATAGATACATCCTTCCTTTCCCCTCGGATATATCTTATAACCCTTTACCGGTGAAAAAATGAAAAAATACTTTTGCTATAAAAAATTACTTTTATCTAAAATATATGCAGGCTATATGCTAGATACCTAGTGATCAATTTAGTAACACTATGTAGAATAATTTCTCTACCGCTTCCTCCGATAGAGAAATCTCTTCGCTATTGTTATACTCTGAGAATCCGTCAAGTGCGTTCAAATCTGCTACGGACAAACGCTCTCGCATATATCTACTTTACCCGACGCGAATATATTTTGAAAAAATACTCTGGGATCAAGAGATAGTTTTGACCTTAGCTATAAATAACTATACAATAATAAGTAGAGATCAAAGACGAAAGGAGATTCGGGCAATGTTGGCAGATGTTCTTGTCCTAGAAACCTGTATCTCCGCTTTTGCGGGAACTTGCCTTCTATCACTCTCTTCGCGCACGGGAGCTCCTTTATGGGTAGGAGTTGGCTTGTTGATATGGGCTTTTCTAACGCTATCTTTTCTACTTATGACAATGATGATCGGTCGCCATGCCAAAAATAAAAGACTGAACATGTGGGAGACGGCGCAAAAATACGGGTTGTTGCAAAAGCAAAGTATTTCTGACGACCTTGAATCTGTGTAGCAAAAACTAAGTGCGTGCCCTTTATCCATAGAGAGACCTTACGGCCACCTCCCTTACGCTTGGTAGTAATAAGCAGAAATTATTGTTTTATGCGGGCATGATAAAGACTGAGCCACAGAACACCTAGGCTAGCTACAAGCACTGCCGGTATTATAAATAGGCTGCTTGTCTTCACCATGACTACCAACAGTACTATCCCTATAGTAAGGACAAAGAATTCAGGGGTATCACCGATAAGGAAGTCATACCAAAATTTTAAAAAACCAAGGCTCAAGTTTTTTAGCCACGACAAAAAATCTTTACCCATTATCTTAATAATCCCAAATAAGTCATACCAACATATTTTTCAATATGGCTGTGTATATAAAACTGACTGCGGAAAAAAGTGCTATCAGCCATAAAATAGAGAGGTCGCTGCCCGGCCAGCCTATTTTTGCCCCTTCTCCGACCCAGAATATACCAAAGCTTGTCAGCAAAATACCGACTACCATCTTCATTTTATTTTCAGGCACCTCGGAAAGCTGTCTGGCTAATAAAGTAGCCGCACACGTGACTGCAACGGCAGCAAATAAAGCTCCGGTTGCCGCCAGAATAAAGTGGTGTGAACTTGAACCCAAAGTTATGACTATCATGGCAACTTCCAGCCCCTCCAAGAAAACACCTTTGAAAGCCACGACAAAACCCAGAGAGTCTCTATCTGTAGAATAAATTCTTTTGACTTTACCAACGACAGATATCTTGTCACCATCCATCGCCGAAGTCCTAGCTTTAGCGATTCCGCTCAATTCCTTAACTTTCTTTTCATATATCAGATCCTCATCGTGCATTGCCTTATGCCCGGACGATCTCAAGATAGCTTTCCGCAACCAGGAAAGACCAAGGATCATCAGCAAAGCTCCCACTGTTATCCTCAGTGCGTCAATGGGTATCAGATGGATCAGCGATGTACCCACAATCCCGACTATCAACACAAGGACTAAAAAAGCCGCTATGCTTCCTTCAATGGCAGAGCGCCACCCTCTTGTTCTGCCTGCGGCAAAGACAATAGTCCAAGCTTCAACCATCTCCACGGAGCAAGCTATAAAAGATGCCAATACCACCAATAGCTCTGATGTCACAACTCTCTGCCTTTATCAAGTAAAAATACTACAACCACTATAAACGGCAAGAAGTATCTGGGTCGCAAAATACAGCGATTCATCCCGCAGTCACTTCCTCTTTGTCAACCGATAGCGCATTGCCGAACAATATGGATCCATGATGGTGGAAAATAATACCCACTGCCTCGCCACGATGATGCTTTTCTTGGGTAAATATGTTGGTAAGTTGGGTGCCGTCTTCCATAATTACAACATGTTCATAGCCATGACCTCTAAAAGCACTGTCTTTGATGATAGCGCGCGTATGACAGCTGTCATCTGAAACGGCACACAGCTGCAGTGCCGTCGGCCTGATCATCACTTTCCCCGGACCTATATTGATATTTTCTTTAGTCTTGGCATAAAAGGGGCGCATACCCCCCGCCAGCGGTACCACCAGGGCCATGGAACCCGATATCATTTGATCAACGATCACATCGATCTCCCCTGCCAATCCGGTAAAGCGAGCGACGAAAGGAGTGGCCGGAGCGCCATAAATATTTTCCGGGGTATCTATCTGCACCAGTTTGCCACCCTGAAGTACGCCTATGATGTCTGCTAAAGCAAAAGCCTCCGATTGATCATGAGTGATGTAGACAGACGTGGCGTTAATGGCTCTGGATAAAGTGGCAATCTCAATCCGCAAACGATCTCTCAGGTCGGCATCTAAGTTAGACAGCGGTTCGTCAAAAAGCAAAAGTCCACTTTTTGCCACCAGTGCTCTGGCCAAAGAAACCCTTTGCTGTTCTCCGCCGGACAGGTCACTTGGGTAATTGTCAGCCAGCGGAGTAAGTCCTACGGTATCTAACATTTCCCTGGCTTGGTTTCGGCACTCTTGCTTAGCAAGACCATGTCGCTTTAATGCAAAAGCTACGTTGTCCAAAACGCTCAGATGAGGCCAAAGTGCATAGTCTTGAAACACCATGGAAAGATTACGCTTATTGGGGGGTATATGAATGAAATCGGTAGCCACATATTGCCCGGATATGGCGATGGATCCTCCGCTGATACGTTCTATACCGGCTATGGCTCTAAGTAATGTCGTCTTGCCCGACCCGGAAGGACCGAGTAGAACCAGAAATTGACCGGCCGGAACTTCAAAACTCACATTTTCAAGCGCTTTTTTTGATTTATTATAAATCTTTGTTACGCCTTCCAGCTTTACGTCTTCAGGCATTTCTACTACTCCCTATTCTCTGCCATCCTCTTGGGATCAGCAAGCGGTACATACCAAAAACTAATCCGACAGCGGCGAAAGCCACCAACGTGGCTACGACGGCCTGTGCCATACCGACCCCGAAGTGATAATTGCCTAAATTGTCTTGTATGGCTATGGAAGCCGGCGGCGATCCGGGGGCGTAGAGCAATTCCGACACTGGCAACTCCAGCAAAATACCGGTAAAGGCCAGCAGCCAGGCTACGGTCACGGGTCGGGAAACAGGTGGAAGAATTGCCCGTGCCCAAGATCTTATTGAACCGGCCCCGTGAACCCTGGCCGCATAATTCAGGGAATCAGACAGCTGCGACACCGAACCAAAGAGCATCCTGACGTTTGTTGGCAAACTGGTTGCCACGTAAGCAATGATCAAAAGTGTCGTTGTCTGATATAGGTTTATCCCGAATTTAGACAGAATCGGTAAGTTATAGGCAAAAATGTATCCGGCAGCAAAGACAACTCCGGGTAATGCCATCGAGCCGAGAAGAAGAAAATCCAATATCCTGACAGATGTTCCTTTTGTCTTCATCAGTTTACGGGACGCTACAAAACTGACGGGAATGGTAATGCTGGCAGTTATCGCGGCATATACCGCCGACCTGATCAGAGGACCGCCCAATCCGGATGTCGAAAATACCTGAGTATAGTTGGCAAATGTTACATGAAGTGAGGCTCCGAAATCACTGAGCAGGGATGACGATACGACACCTATGGCAGGTATGCCGATTGCCACAAAATAAAAAGTTGCTATAACGAACACCAAAATAGCCTTAGTCCAAGACGACAGTTCCTTGACGACGACTTGCCTGTTACGTCCGGAAAGTATCGAATAGGAGCGCCCGCGAGAGAGCTTAGCCTGTATGTAGAGAGGAACGGCGACTGACAGTACAACCAGCCAGGAAAAAGCCGCTGCCAGAGGAAAATTAGGCGGGAAATTACCTATTTGTTGATATATATAATAAGTCGCTAAAGTGAAATGGGAATTGTAAGCAAGAGTTGAGGCCACGCCAAAGTCACTGATGGCTTCGGCAAATCCAATGGCAAGACCGGATAAAATCGCGGGAAAAAGTATCGGTATGACAAGTTTTAGAGCCTGGGATCTGGATGCACCGTGAATTTGAGCGCAATGCTCAAATTCCTGCCCAAGCCCGCGTAAGGCTGCCGAAACAGCAAGATACGAGAAAGGTATGTTGCGTAAACCGAGAATTAAGATTATGCCAAACGGCCCCATGATCATATGACCTTGCCAAGAAGCGCCCAGGTGCAATCTATACAGTATCCCGTCAGGGTTGACAAAGCGCTCCCACCCGATAGCCGGAATCCAGGAAGGTATCAGCAGGACAAGCCACATTGCCGCAGAGAAAGCTTTTTTAAAAGGCAGATCGGTTCTCTGAAACAGCCAAGCAAGCGGAACGGCACAGCAGACACCAAAGAGGGCCGCAATTATGGAAACCCACAAAGAGTTGGTTAAAGCAACCAACGTTGCTCCGGTAAAGATAGCGGTAAAATTATGCAAAGTAAATAGCTGACTACCTTGACCAAACAATTTTGGCGCAATCGCCAGTGATAAAAAACATAAACAAGGTATGATAATTGCCAGAAATAGCAGTAGCCAAAAAGAAAATGACCCTATCTGGTATGTAACCCTTACTTTATCTCTTATTTTCAAAAGTAAATGATTCTTACTGTCTTTATTACCAAGAAAAGACTGATTGTTTTCCCTATCCCCAAAGTCATCGATGACACTACTTTTGAGATCGGGGGCAATGGTTAAGTTATTAATTTTAAAAAATCTCCCGTTTATAAAAAAATTGATACTGCGAAAATATCTGTTGAAATGTCTTTTGGGTGTTTACCCGATACGCGGGTAAACACCCAAAAGTGATACCATGATTTACTTATTGCACTATATTGGCTGTAAACCAGCTGTTGACAGAGGATTCCAGCGGACCCCACTTGTATGGGTTGATACTTTGTGTCTTGACACCGGTTAATTTTGGAAGATTAGGGAGAGGCTTGCCTCCTTGTACTACAGGGTAATAGAGGGAGTCTCCGGTGGGATCTCCGTGCTGCATAACTTTCTGACCAGCCGGTGACAGTACATACTCGGCAAACAACTCCGCTTCCTCTTGTTCTTTCTTGGATACTTTTTTATCTATGCCGATACAACTGGGAAGTAGTGTTACGGGATTGAGATATTTTACAACAAAGTTTTTATCCGCCATCGCAGCTCCTATCCCTGCCGAACTTTGTACCAGAGCAATATCAATCTGCCCATTGGCCAGAGCTGTCAGTGTGGGGCCGTTGGTCGGATTGATCACCAAGCCATTGGCTTTCAATCTGCTGAAGTATGCCTCGCCTTTAGCCACGCCTCCCAAGTAGTGCATGACACCGGCCACGAATGGGTACGTGGGTCCGGACTGCGAAGGATCGTTCATACCGACTTTACCTTTCCATGCCGGAGAGAGCAACGCCTGCCAGGAAGTCGGGGGCTTGGAAACTTTCTGCTTGTTGTAAACCATGGCCGCCATCAATGTAACGCCGGTTGGAACCCAACTCTTATCTTTCGGGATGGAAGCCGTTCCCAGGGAATTAAAACTTACTTTTGGCTCAAAACCATGAATAAGAAGTCCTTGCCTATCCAAAGCGGCAAACGCCGTTGAACCGTCAACCCACAGCAAACCCCAGTTTGGATTGTTCTTTGACGCCTCGATCTGAGTTAATAGAGGTCCGGTTGAATTGTCGTCCAATTTGACCGGTATGTTGTACTTTTTAGAAAAAGCGTTTACTTCAGCTTTGTCGTATCCCTGAGCGGAATACACCACGAGCGGCACCGGGTTACTGATTGCGCTTTCGCCCTTCAGGTTTACTTTCTTCTTGTGTCCTGTTTGGCTTGCTCCGGCGACAAGAGAGGTTCCGAGTGTCAAGGATGAGCCGATCAATCCGGTTGCTGCCATCAAGACAGCACCCTTTCTGAAATAGGCACGCTGCTTTTGATATTTCATATTCTTTTCTTTGGTCATGGGAGAGATTATTGCAGCGTCAAGTAACGCTTACGCGACCGCTCTCTAACCCGATAGTTAAATAGAAGTAAACTTTGTATACCGACTGCCCGCATTGAGTCGATACCTTATACATCTTCCGTAGTTTTACTACTTCAATGTCTATATACGGTAATAAGGAAAGAGGATATATGTATGTATGTAATCTCAAATCTTTTCGAACAGAGCAATTTTTTAAAGACGTTTAAACATATAGACCTTGATGTTTTCAAGACACCGGAAAGCCACTCCGATAGACAGGGTGGATTTTTATCTGTAAATCTTTGTATCAAGCGGTTGCTGTTTCACAAACATATTGCGACGGGTTAAAGCCTTTACAAAAATCCCTAAAAAATTATCTTTTAGATTCGTTTCTTGTTATCTATACAAAAGATAGCTATTTTCTTCTAAGCCGCTTTCCGGTGAAAATTGATAAAAAATTATCTTTAGGTCTAAAGTAGGCTCAATTCACCCTTTAAATACAACTAAAGTACAGTGTGTGCGAATTGGAGTTTTAACAGGCGGAGGTGACTGTCCCGGGCTTAACGCAGCTATAAGAGCTGTAGTCAGACGGGCAACGGTTACATATCAGGATGAAGTAATAGGGTTTATGGCGGGATGGCAGGGAGTTGTCGAAGATGACTTCATACCTCTTGACATAGCAAGGTGCAGGGGTATCCTCCCGCGAGGTGGTACCATTTTGCGAACCAGCCGGGTAAATCCCTACAAAGTTCCCGGCGGGGTTGAAAAAGTCAAGGAGACCATAGCCAGACACAGTATCGATGCCATAGTTGCCATCGGAGGCGAGGGGACTCTTGGGGCATCACGAGATCTCTCCAATGCTGGCGTCCCCATAGTCGGCATCCCAAAGACAATCGACAACGACGTATATGGAACCGACTATACGATAGGGTTCGATACGGCCGTACAAATTGCCGTGGATGCCATTGACAGGCTCCACACCACAGCCGAAGCCCATGACAGAGTGATGGTCTGCGAAGTAATGGGCAGACATGTCGGATGGATAGCCACTTATGCCGGACTTGCTGCCGGAGCGGCAGTCGTCTTAGTTCCGGAAGAACCTTTTGACATCGCTCAGGCCGCTTCCAGATTGAAACGACGCCATGAACTCGGAAGATTTGCTTCCGTGGTAGTGGTGGCGGAAGGCGCAAAACCGGTAGAGGGAACTCTTGAACTTCCACCGGTAGAATATGACGCCTATGATCACGAAAGATTGGGCGGTATCGGCAGTTTGGTGGCCCAAGAACTGGAAAGACTGACGGGCTTGGAAGCGCGGGTAACCATGCTTGGACATGTCTTGCGAGGTGGTACACCAAGTGCTTTTGACAGAATGTTGGCCACCAGGTTTGGAGTCGCAGCCATTGACAGCGTTCACCAAGGCGACTACGGACAAATGGTCGCGGTCCAAGGCCAGGAAATAACGACTATTCCCCTAACCGAAGCGGTCGGAGAATTGAAAAAAGTTAACCCGTCACTGATGGAATTGATAGCAAGAGTTTTCTTGGAATAGCTTCTCTATCGCCAAAGACTTAACCGTCAAAGCCTCTATGGTTATCGAGCCCATGAGGAACAGGTGAAGTAGCAACACATATCGTGTGATATGATAAAAATAGATCCTAAAGAGTGACAATTATCTTCCCAATCAAAGGAAAATATGGCTATACAACAATCGGAATTAGCCCCGGCTCTTGATACGATACGCGTCAGCATCCATGTTTTGGCTGCCACAATCTGGGTCGGAGGACAATTTACCATTGCCGGCCTGGTTGGCCCAGCCAAATTGCTAGGACAGGATGCTCCGAAGAAATTAGCCCGCGCTTTTGCCAAAATAGAATGGCCGGCATTTGCTTTACTGATCGCCACCGGAATATGGAATGTCATAGCCGACGATCCTTCAAAAGCAACTTCACCTTGGCGTTATGTCATGATTGCCGAAGCGACGGTGGCTTTACTGGCCGGCCTCAGTGCTTATCTCCATCAAATATCAAAAAATCGTAAAAGATTGGCTATTTTCGGAGCCCTTTCCGGTGTTTTATCCATAACGGCCGTAATACTCGGAGTACTTCTGGCTGGCTAGGCGCGCTGATCTATGTGGTAGGCCGTCCGAATTTGCCTGATGAATAATCCTCAAATGCCTGCTTGATCTCAGCCATATTATTCATAACAAAAGGGCCATATTTGGCTACCGGTTCACGAATGGGCCGCCCACCCAAAATCAATACCTCCATGGAATCTTCATCCGCACTTTCCCCCCGATCGGCCTTCATCAGGAGATAGTCCCCTTCTCCCAGTACGGCCGATTGTCCCTCGCCGATCTCAATGTCTTTAGAAGAGATGGAGCCTTTCCCCGACAAAACGTAAACCAGGCAATTAAAATCTTTTGGCCATGGCAGCAAAAGTCGCTCGTTAGATTGGATGCTTGCATGCAATAAATTAATGGGGGTATGAGTAAGACCAGGACCTTTCTCTCCGAGGAGTTCACCGGCTATGATTCTGGCAATGGCACCTTCATCTTTGGAAGATATCATAGCCACACTTTTACCTCGGATATCTTGGTATTTGGGGTCTGCAAATTTGGCTTTGGCCGGAAGATTCACCCAAAGCTGTATCCCGTGAAACAGACCGCCCGTTATCACTTTTTCCAAAGGTGGAGTTTCTATATGCAAAATACCGGAACCGGCCGTCATCCATTGGGTGTCACCGTCTGTAATCAGTCCCCCGCCGCCGGTGGAGTCATGATGTTCAAAAGCCCCGTCTATCATATAAGTAACCGTCTCAAAACCCCGATGCGGATGCCAAGGAGTCCCTTTGGCCGCACCCGGTTCATAATGTATGGATCCCATTTGATCCATATGTACAAAAGGGTCTATCTCTTCCGTTGATAGCCCGGCGAATGCTCTTTTTACCGGAAACCCTTCGCCCTCCAAACCGGAAGGAGCTGAGGTGATCTTTCTTACTCCTTTCTCTCTCAGTGGAAGAAGTGCTTCCTCATCGATATGTGTAATATCTTTCAATTCATCGGGATAGATAGCGGCCATCATAAATCCTCCTAAGTAGCAATAAACCGGCTATAGATATGATTACGTTATCGTTTTAGAACTTTACGGTCCACCAATAATTAAGCGCAGCTAATGAATGTAACATGTGCGCAATAAATTCTTAGCGAATATAAGCATCTTACCAACGATACATAATCAATTCTATATCAGATATACAACCTGCAATAGCCGTATTTATTCCCGCTTGCCCAGGTAGCTTCTTTCCTTAATAAAGACATGCCGGCCCTGCCAAAAACCGTGCTTATAGCATGGATGATGTTCATGATTTTCATATATATAACGAGATGGGAGGAAATCAAGAGGTTGAAAAAAGAAAAAGTATCCATAAATTACCCGAATTGACCACATTTGACTTAAATTTCCTACTACCCTTACACTCTGTGGCTATAAAGAAAACTAACAATTCAAATAAAACAACAAAACTCACCAAAGACAAGAAGATCGCCATAGGCGCAGGCGTACTGGTCTTGATCGTGGTGATAGTTCTGATTACTACAATAGGCGGCTCCGGCAAAAAGACGGCTGCGACCGCCCCCGTAAAGAACTCCACATCCACCTCAATTCCAGCCGTGAGCGCCCATGTCTGTCCCCTGACTGATCTTCCGGCACCGAACGGAATCGTCCCGGCAAGACCGGCATTGGGAGTTAAAATCGGCAACGAACCTCCACCAGGCGACGCACGTCCGCAAAGCGGATTAAATGAAGCCGACATAGTATACGACACACCGGTAGAAGGCTTCTTGATGCGCTATATTGCCATCTATCAGTGTCATAATGCCTCTCAGATAGGCCCAACACGTTCCGTGAGGTGGGTGGACCAAAGAATCATGCGACAATTTATCCACCCGATTTTGATATCTGCCGGAGGCATCAATCCGGACGTCTCATCGGATCAAAACGCTAAATGGCTTTCCTACGGCGACCTACTCACCACCGCATCCAGCGCCGGAGTGAGAACGACAAACCGTCAACCACCGGACAACCTATATACCTCGACAGCCGCCTTATATGGTCTTTTCCCAAAGCAGACCACACCACCAAAACCGGTATTTCAGTATACAAAGTCTCTCCCGTCTTCAGCCAAACCGGCCGCTGACGTCGGAATCAACTTCTCCTACGGTACAGATGTTCTCTGGAAATGGGATCCTACGCTCGGACAATATATCCATACCTATAGCGGAGCAGTCGACATTGACGCCTTGACAGGTAAGCCGGTCTCGACCACCAATATAGTTATCCAAATCGTCACTTACAAGTTCGGGCCTTACCCAGAAAGCCCGGGTTCCACCGGTGACATCGAAAGTAAGACTATCGGGAGCGGAACGGGTTGGATTGTCCGCAACGGTAAAGAAATACCTATCACTTGGCATCGCCCTCAGTTGATTGATGGCACGACGTTCACCGATCAGCAAGGTCAAACAGTTGGTCTCGCCCCCGGTAGGACTTGGGTCGAACTGGTTCCAAATACCACGGCGGCAGTCAAAGGAAATATTTACTTCACCAAGTAAAGTCTCTGATAAGCAAATATCCATCTGGCATTTGCCGCAGTAAACAAAGACCGGTCAGCTAACACGGAGAGGGTTGGCAACCGGTCTTTGTCGCATCTACATATCAGTTCAAAATCACAATACTGTTTAATTCCCTCAAATTTCCGGACTTTTTATTCAGTAGATTTCATACGGCTTTTACGCGTTCCGATTGTTTCTAAATCCGCATAGTCACCATTATGGAACCGTTTCTTAAGTCCCGACACTTCGGTATGATGTCGGGTAAATCCTGATGTCAAGATGAAAATCTAATATTTTCTCTTACCGACAAGGAGTTGCAATGACGGAAATTTATGATGCTGATCATCTGACTGTCTGTCGCTGGGAATGCGATAGCGATGGCAAAAGACCTACATATGATCCCAGATCTCTTTATGTGGAAACTTTCTGGTTGCCGATACTCGGCCCCTCGAGTATTTTCTTTCTCAGATTCGTTTCCAGGAAATTGAGTGAAGTAGACGGAGAGGACCGATTACTGCTAGATCTCAAGGAGGTAGCCCGTTGTATAGGACTCGCCGAAAGAACAGGTCACAATTCCCCCATCGCTCGAACCCTCGCCAGATGCGTTGATTTTCATGTAGCCCAAAGGGTCGGAGTTGAGGAGATCAAACTGCGTAAACGCTTACCTATCTTGAGCATGAGACATCTGCAACACTTACCCGTATCGCTACAAGAG
>JAJZMK010000004.1 GCA_021798275.1 Actinomycetes bacterium
CGGTCAGTGCCGCCCGACGGCGCCTCAGGCCACGTCTATTTTCTATCCGGCACCCGGAGCTCCTTCTTCTACTCCTACGTCGGTCACCCGTCTCGGACTCGGTCCCCAACAAAGTCCCTACGCCGATCCCAATGCCGCTTTCGGAAATAATAATGTGGGCACCGCCAAAACACATACGCGAAAACCTCATCTCACTGCCGTTATGCAAGAACATAAAAAAAGGACTTTGAAAGCAAAAAAGAAATCAGGTGAACGACTGAGGTCTACCGGAGGGAAAGCAGGGAAAAGTATCTCCTCCTTGCCGGCTGCAAAACTCTTTGCCTCGTGGCATATGTCTATTCCTCTGAGCAGGGGAGTGGTACTTCCCCTTGGCGGAGGTAACGTCTTGGTGGCGGGAGGCATGGAAGCAAACGGCAACACCACACCGGCCGTTTACCTAGCCAATACAGTTTCACACTCTTCTAGGCAAGTGGGAACGCTGACAGATGCCACCCATGACGCTTCGGGAGCAGTGCTGAACGGTAATGCTTATATTTTTGGAGGTGGCGATATAAATAGCATATCGACGGTTCAGGAAATCACGTCCGCCTCCGGCAATCTTGTGAAAGCGCTTCATTTTACAAAAGGCAGCAGAAAAGCTAAACCGACTACCGTTGTCACCAGAGCTGTAGGCAACCTGAGTGTGCCGAGGTCGGATTCCACATCGGTTGTGACGGGATCAGGTGGCTATATCGTAGGGGGCTATAGCGGGACAGGCCCTGACGCCAACGTCTTGTTTACAAATAACGGGAAGAAAATTATTTCCATAGGGCATTTGGCTGTACCTGTTAGGTATCCAGCCGTAGCGGTATCGGGACATTTCATATATGTTTTCGGAGGAGAGGAAGTATCGGGACCGCAGGCCGGACAGCCTACTTCAGTAGTACAATCGGTTAATGTAAATAACGGTTCTTCGTCGGTCATAGCCCGTTTGCCGGAGCCTCTGGCCGGAGCCCAAGCAGCCGATATCTCAGGCCATATTGTCGTTTGCGGCGGAGACAGAAGTGTCAACAGTTCGGGAGTGGGTAGTGAAACAGACTCGTCTATAGCTGTCTTCAATCAAGCTAACGACAAATTTACCACTATCGGAAAACTCCCAACTCCCGTTTCTCATGCCGGTGTAGTCGTATCCGGTTCCACAATGTGGCTGTTTGGCGGTGAGTCTGATGGCGCCGTGGAATCAATAGTCCAAAGTTTTAATTTTTAGACCGATATGTTGTGAAAATAGCTTGAGCGGTTAAAATTTTTTCTCTTTGACCCGATCCTTATTCTGATTTCAGTTGATATTTGTTTTGTAATCGGGTATCTTTATAAAATGAAGATTTGCCGTATAGTGGCCTTACCACTTCTTACAGTGCTGGTTGTGACCACGCTCACTGCTACGGCCTCTGCCTCATATCGAAAAGTTGTCGGGAAAAAACCCGTAAATTCACAAATAATATACCGAGAGACAAATTTACGTTTCACGAAACGCATCAGCAAAGGTAGGGTATTGCTGAAGAATATACCGCCGTCGCCTAATTTTTCAGCAGAATGTCACTCGCTCTCTCGTCAGCCGTCGAAAGCCTGTATTGTGGCTGTACTTGCAGCTATCAACAATGCTCACAGAGAAACCGGTGTGCCTGCCATCAATATCAATCCGGACAATTTGGCTAAAATGAACGGGCCGGAGATGCTCTTGATTCTTGTCAACTTAGAGAGGATATCACGAGGGTTGCAACCTTTTAGCGGTCTAACTAGGCTCTTTGATCAAGTTGCCAGAAAAGCGGCGGAACAAAAAACAGACCCCGGTCTTTCTTCGGGAGAGATGTCTTTCGGTCATAACGGCTATGTGGCCAATTGGGGTGGCAATTGGGCGGAAAATATTACCAGTCCCTTAGCCGCCAGCTATGATTTTGTTTACCAAGATGGTCCCGGTTCTTTCAATGTGCTCTGCAGACCACAAAATGAATCAGGCTGTTACGGACATATGGAAAACATTTTGGGCCAATACCCTTACGCAAGGGCGGCTTGTGGGGGATTGAAGCCCGAGTTGTTGATGGGCGCTTCGGTCCTAAATCATCACGTATCCGCATCGAATCAACCTTCTATGACGGAACTTTTTGTGGGCGCATGTGTCAGACGCCAGATAACACCATATATAAAGTGGACGGTGTTGGAAAAAGAGCTTTCAGACGGCAATTCGCCGTTGGTGAAGTGACAATACGCTTTTTTTTGGAAGGCTATTTACGACTACCGTAACCATTGCAGCATACTTTTAGCGAGTGAAAATATCGTTGTCTGTCCCTAGGGATACGATCAGAAGCTGTTGATATATAAAAAAGGCCTCATATGCTAAAGCATCTGAGTGTTATTAGTCAGGATCGGGCATACTCCTTGTTAATTGCGATTTTGGCGGTGTCTGAGTCTATTCGAACATGAAAAGGTAACATCAAAAATTGTAATTTGGCTGAGATAACAATTAATAGCTCTTGTGTCTACTTGCCGCTTGCGTGGTACTATTTATGTTGCCATGGCAAAACAATATAACAGACGGATGTCAGCCCGCGACAAGCCAGACCATGACAAGCCAGACCATGACAAGACAGCCTATGACAAGACAGCCTATGACGGGACAGGTAGCGGCAGATTAGGCAAAGATGCATACAGTCATGTTCTCAAAACGGGATCTCAGCTTTGCAATACGGTGAATTTGCTTTCGACACATATCGATCCGGCCAACATACCGCCTAAAAATGTACTTGCTCTCCAGAGATATCTGGGAAATCGTGCCGTCACCTCATTACTTACTAAACGAGACATTATGAGTGTTTCTGACAAGCAAAGCAAATCGTCAAAATATGTGCTCCAACGTAAGAAAACTGAGATCAAAACACTAGAAGAGCGTAAAAGGCTGGCACAGACCTGGAATTTCCTTCCTGAAAAGTCAAAAATCGATGGCTCGTTGTCAGAAAGCGAACGTACGAATTTGATGATGGCAGATTTGGATCAAATTTACCAGTCCCATCTTGTAAAAGGGAAAAAGTACCTCGATACTCTCGAAGAAGCCAAAAAGCAGTATTTTAAATCTCCTTTGGAATATGTGAAGAAAAAGCAGAAACAAAGAGATATCCATAACGCTAATTTTGCTAAGAATTATGTTACTTCGGTAACCAATGCGACCAATGACAGT
>JAJZMK010000148.1 GCA_021798275.1 Actinomycetes bacterium
GAAGTGTCTTCGAAAACCGCGCTGATAGCGTCTGCCAATAATTGAGCGACGGAAAGTACTTCCAGATTGGGAAGATTATGGGCTTGCATAGGTAAAGTGTCGGTGACTACGACTTTGGACACCGGAGCTTTGGCCAGTCTTTCTGCCGCCGGATCGGACAAGAGACCGTGCGTTGCCATTACCCAAACGTCGATAGCCCCCTCTTTGGTCAACCGCTCGGCGGCGGCTGAAACGGTACCGGCCGTGTCTATCATGTCATCTATAATGATGCAGCGCCTACCGGCAACGTCTCCGATAACGCCTAAAGCCTCCACGGTATTCATCTGACCCCGCGGTCGCCTCTTGTGAATAACCGCCACATCGGCACCCAATTGCTGACTGAAGCGTTCCGCCACTTTTAACCTACCGGCATCCGGGGACACAATAACGTCGCCTGAGGCTCCCGCTTTCTTTAAATACTCGATCAGCACCGGAGTCGCAGTCAGATGGTCGACCGGATAGTTGAAAAAACCCTGAATCTGCCCGGAGTGTAAATCCACGCTTACTACCCTGTCAGCCCCGGCAGCTGTCAGAAGGTCAGCGACCAGCTTGGCTGTGATCGGCTCCCTCCCTGAAGCTTTTCTGTCCTGACGGGAATAACCGAAATAAGGACATACGGCTGTAATTCTCTTAGCCGAAGCCCTTTTGGCCGCGTCAATCATAATCAGTTGTTCCATGATGGAAGTATTGATGGGATTGGCGTGGGTCTGTATGATAAAGACATCCGCACCTCTGATGGAAGAGCTGTATTTACAGTGCAACTCCCCGTTGGCAAAAGCCTGTAAATTGGCCTCGCCGAGGCTAAGGCCAAGACGAGAAGCTATTTTCTCAGCCAATTCCCGATGCGTATTTCCGCTGAATAATTCAAGTTTACGTGTTTGCGCTACTTCCATCTCCAACCCCTTACGGTTCTTCTCTTCCCATATCAAAGACTATTGCATCCGGCTCGGTTAGTTTACAAAAATCTTACTTTGAAAAATATTACCGGCTCCTCTTCTTAGAAGAGTGGCTTGCAGAGAATGAGAAAGACCACTTTTAAAAACGAGAGCGGTGAGCAACCTACCGGCGTATCATCTATTCGTCTACGAAACCGCTGTATCTCACAATAGCATCAGCTTTGTCCATACGGACCGATGTGGGTATCGTCTTCAAGTTTTGCGTCACTTAGATAAGTAAAAGTTACGTGCGCTCTTTGACCTAGATAACAGTTGTCAAGTACGGTATATGGCCCCACGATTGAACCTGATCCGATGTAAGTTGCACCTTTGATGACGGTGCCCGGCATGAGTGTAACGTCGCGCTCTATCTCCGCCGCCTTGTCGATATAGGTTTGAGACGGATCCATAATGGTGACACCTCTCAGCATATGCTGTGTATTTATTCTCTTTCTGAGTTCGGCATCGACAAAAGCCAGTTGAAGACGGTCATTTACCCCGGCAACTTCTTTTTCGTCTTCGGCAACCACGGCCTTAATTTGATAGCCGGCTTGACGAAAAACCTCGATGACGTCGGTTAGATAATACTCATTTTGGGCATTTTTGGGCACAAGTATCCTAAGCGCCGGAGCCAAGGCACTTTGACGGAAAACATAGATTGAAGTCCCGACTTCGCATATTGACTTTTCTTCTTCCGTGGCATCCTTTTCTTCGACTATCCGGGCAACGTCCTTATCTTTATTTCTGATAATCCTACCGTATCCTCTGGGATCTGTCGCCATCACGGAAAGTAGAGTGGCCACAGATGCGCTTTGGCGGTGGGTATCGATCAATGCAGCCAGTGTCTTCGTCAACACCAAAGGCGCATCACCGGGGAGAATAAGAATGTCTCTGTCTTTGGCTAAGTTATCGTAAACGTCACTAAAACATGTCAAAGCCACTTTGACCGCATCACCGGTGCCTTGAGGAGTATGCTGCTCCACGAATTCTATATTCACCCTTTGGTCATATGAAGAAGTTATCTCTTCGATAACCTGTCTGGAACCGTGGCCGACAACGACGACGACTTTCTCCAATTCCAAAGGTGTAAGAGCGTCTAACACGTGCAAAATCATGGCGCGTCCACAGATTGGATGAAGAGGTTTCGGAAGCAAAGAATTCATCCGCTTCCCCATCCCCGCTGCCAAGACAATTGCAGAAGTTTGCCCCATCACCATCACATCTACCTATTAGTCATCTAATTTACTGCACAATTATATATTGTACATTTGGCTCAAAAGCTATAGCTTGATATCTGGATTCCAAGCCCGGATAGAAGCCCTACTGTATTGTCGAATAAGTCTATTCATCAAAACAACCTAACACAAGAAGAAAATATTATAACTTCAATAAATTATTTTCAAATAGTATACGGCGAGATGCTCCTTAGAGCTTTTCAAGCGATAAGCGGGTCTCTTTGACAAGAAGAGACCTCTTCACCAACAAGCAAGATACAGGTAGCATTAACATGAGCCTTTTGGGTCGGATCTCTGTAATCATTAGTCAAGAATATTACGAAACAAATATGAAATTTTAATTTAACAACCATGACCGACAAAATAGAAGATTACGGCCACCTTTGCCTGGTTGGTTCAAGTAATCTGAATATGTGACGGAACGGGCCATTGATACGGGAAATGATAAGAGTAGCCGTATATCGACCCAAGATAACTTTCTTGAAGGCGAGGAAAATATGCCCGCCATAGACCTACAATCTTTGGCAGCAGATTTACGTGTCGTAATAGGTAGGTTGTCACGTCGCCTACGCTCGGAACAAAACCATCATGAGCTTACTCTGAGCCAGATCTCCGCACTACTATCGCTTGAATACCATGGCGCTTTGTCCCCCACTTCACTTTCACATATTGAACGCATCAAACCGCCTTCCATGACTAAAATTCTTGCCTGCTTACTTGAGAAAGGACTTGTCCGAAAAAGACCTCATGAAAGCGATGGGAGGCAGTTTCTAATTGAAATTACCGATCAGGGACAAGAGTTATTAAACTCAGACAGGCGCTATAAAGAAGCGTGGTTGGAAAAAGCCATGTCAGCACTCAGTGTCAAAGAGCGAAAAGATATTTCAAAGGCTGTCAATGCGCTCGGACGTCTGATTAAATTATAGACCTATCAATTCTCCAAGAACAGTTTGCCGGCTAGAGGCAGGTGATCGGAGCCGAAGTTACGT
>JAJZMK010000097.1 GCA_021798275.1 Actinomycetes bacterium
CGAGGCGAACGTCGGCTGCAAAAAGGAGAGCCCGGGCGATGAGTTGCAGATTGGCCACTTCCACATTGGCACGCTCATAGGTCGCCGGGGTTACGCTTTCCAAATCGTCAAGTTCTCTGGCCGCATCTTTAAGGCCGGTCTCAGATCTGGACATAGACAAATACTTACCCGCTATTTGACGTAACGTCTGTAGGCACTCAAACGCTTTTAGCGTATCCGATGGGCGGGATGGATCTGGCTTGGATGAGAGTTGATTTTCTTTCCAATCCAGATACACGAGAGGAATATGGTCTGGAACAACTTCGGGATTTATCAAACCTTTACCGGACAGAGATTCGGCGAAATAGTCAAAACCAAACATCTCTCCGGCCAGAGCTCCCGAGAGTGTGGGCTTTTGAGAGCCGGAAATAATCCGCTCCGCCACCCTTTTACCTGATACCAAACCGTCAAGGAGAGAATTTGAAGCGAGCCTGTTGGCTCCGTGAACGCCGTTACATGCGACTTCACCTATCGCGCACAGCCCTTCTGTGGCAGAAAAGCCGTCCGTATCTACCAGGATGCCACCGCACAAATAATGGGCAGCGGGAGCGACCGGAAGCAGGTCTTTGGTCGGATCCAGGCCGAGTGTCTGTAAACTCAGGAAGATATTGGGGAATTTAGACGCAAAGTCTGGAATCCCTCTTGTGTCCAAGAACAGTTCACTACTTTGCTCTTCGGCCATCTTTTCGGCCATCTTCCTGCTGACTATATCCCGTGGCAATAGTTCATCTACAAATCTACGGCCGTGCCTGTCGAGCAGGAGCGCGCCCTCACCGCGTATGGCTTCGCTCAAAAGGGTTCTGGGCGAAGTGCCTATGGCCAAAGCCGTAGGGTGGAATTGTACGAATTCCAAGTCACCACAGGCGACTTTCGCTCTAAGGGCCATGGCCAATCCATCACCGGTAGATTGTAGAGGGGAAGTTGTCAGGGGAAAGAGCTGACTGGCGCCGCCCGTAGCAAGAATGACGAAATCGGTTTTAACTTCGAGCTGTTCGCCGTGCGGCCCCAGAGCTTTGACACCGGTGACCTTCCCGTCTTGCTTGATCAGATCCACACCCAGAGTGTTTTCCAAAACGGTCACATTCAAGTTATAAAGAGAGTCAAGGAGCGTTCTTTCCACCTCCGCCCCGGTTGCCGCACCTCCGGCGTGGACGACCCTGGCAAAGCTGTGTCCGCCTTCCCTGCCCTTCATTAAATTTCCGGACACATCAACGTCGAAATTAGCTCCGGCCTCTATCAACTCGCGTACTCTGAGCGGTCCTTGATTGACAAGAAGTTCCGTTGCTTCCCTGTCACAAAGCCCGGCCCCAGCCAACAAGGTATCCGAAAGGTGCTGCTGTGCGGAATCCCCGTTTGGATACAGAACGGCGGCTATGCCGCCCTGGGCGATGTTGGTGGCAGAATCCGGCAAAGCATCTTTGGTCATTATCGCCACGTCCACATTGGCTTTAGCCAGATGTATGGCAGCAGTCAAACCCGCGACACCACTTCCGACAATTAAAACTTGAAATGATTTATGGTTCATCTCTATGCCTAAGGTCAATATCGATCTCCAGCCTATGTAAAAACTCGTCTGTCATATTCTTTTCCCGCAGAACATCGCGCCACGGGGTATCTTTAAATTCACTATAAAGCTGAGTAAATAAGCGTAAACTTTTGATGTCAACCAAATCCGACAGGGGAGCTAAGACAAAAGCTCTTTCGTGCATACGCGGATGGGGAATTGTCAAAATATCGCTCTGGATTATAACCCCGTCAATCAATAAAATATCTACATCCAAAGTTCTGGGACCGAACCTCTCTTTTCTGACCCGCTTGGCGGTATTTTCCACCTCATGAATAAATTGTAAAAGATCATACGGGTAGACTGCGCTTTCGATCTCGGCTGCCAAATTGTAGTAATTATCCTGCCCATCCGGACCTCCGACGGGAGTCGTCTCGTATACGGGAGAAAAACGGGCGGCTGCGTCAAGCTCTAAGATAGCAGAGGCGGCCAAGGAAAGGTTTTGTAGCCTATCACCCATATTAGAACCGAGCGAAAAGTATACTTTCCTCTTTGGACCTACCGACCTTACCGATTCTGCGGCACCGAGAGATACCTTGTTGTTTTCAGGTTCTTTTCCCAAAAGGTCCCCGCCTTCATGATTGCTCTTCGGACCGTATAGATAATTATTACACATATACTACTATAAGTTTGGCTTCTCTGTGTTTTCTCGAAACAGTACCACTTTGACATATCCTATATTTTCGCCGACGGGAGGGGCTTGCTTGACAAGAGATAATTTTGCGGCTTTTATAATTGCAAAGCCCATAATTTCCTCCATAATTTTATTGGCTAAAGCTTCCAATAAATTATAACTTGTCTGCTCTATGATTTTAGAGACTTTGGATGTAACCAAAGAATAGTCGATCGTATCTGAAATATCATCGGTTGTAAAACTTCGGTTCATATCGAACCAGATATCTAAGTCGGCTATAAAAAGTTGTTTGATCTTTTTTTCAAAAGCCATGACGCCGTGACAGCCGTAAGACCTGATGCCGGCAATTTCTAGATAATTACTGCCTGACGTATAATAAGAAGAGAGTTCCACAAGTTATAAGATGTTTCTTCTGATTGAAAATAAATAGGAACTATTATCTTTTTTAAGCAATTTACCGCCTCTTACATACTTTCTTCGCCGTTATCGCCGGCTTTTAGATCATCTATGCTTTCAAGAACATCCGAGGATTCCGGGTCAGTTTTGTCGGCCAAAGCTTTTTCTTCGCGCTCTGCAACCAGCAGTGAAGTGGTGGCGACTATTTGCCGGCCGTTTGGGCCCAATTGTCGCTTGGTCATTTTCTCGATTTGATATATGGCCTTGGTTGCGGGATAGTACACTTTTTCCCAACATAAAAACCCGGCAGCCGCTCCGAAAGCGACGTCTCCGAGCATTCCTTCGTGCATGATGGTTCTTTCACCTTGGCGTATCCACTTATCCAGGTTTTCATACAGCTCGGTCAGTATCGGATGACCCTCTCTGTCTAAAGCCAGGGGAGCGTGATACCAAGCCATTTTGGATTCCGTATATGAGGCTATATTGTCAGCCGTGGGTAAAAGGGAAACGACGTGGATAAACTTGTTGGCTTTTAGCCACACGATTTCT
>JAJZMK010000118.1 GCA_021798275.1 Actinomycetes bacterium
GAAGATATCAGAGATATCTTCGTTTATTAGGCATCTTTACTAAATAAGCTTACTAATACAACCACGTCATAAAGATAGCCGTTATGGAACTATCCAAACATAAACTTTCTATATGCCGTAATGTCAAAGTATATAGTCAACTCTTGCAATCGACCGTTGGCCGTTTGCCATGTCTCAGCAACTTTTTGCTCCATAGACTCCCCACTCTTATTTATGTAGACATAGTTAACGATGTAACAAGCCCAATTGCCGTCTATAATCCTTTGTGTTATGGTGACATCCTTCACGCCTTTTAGAAATGGGGTGAAGGAGGCTAAAATAGCATCCGAACCGGCTGCGTATAGCGTTCCGGATGAATCGGTGAAAATACCGTCTTTGGCCCATAGCTCTTGCCAGGTAAGGTCATGGTTGCTTAGACTTTCATAATAAGAATCTATAATGCCTCTTGTGCTATCCAATGAAACCCAACTTTCGCTCTGATCTACTTCAATAACAAGATTATCTACTTATTGAAGTAGATAAAAAATCGATATCTGATATGTATACTAAAATAATATATTATGAAATATTTAATAATATTATATAAAATAATTTTATTAAGCAATTGCAACGACAATAAATATAAAACTTTTGTATAATAAGTACTACACGTGAATTAGATGCGCTTATCAACCATTTCCTACCTGAATTCATCTGACAATAAGTTAAAAATCTCGATTAGCTTTTGGTTTTTACTTTACTATATCATTTATGTAACTTATTATGGCGATATGCCTTTTATATGAAACGGTAAGTTTTGTTTAGCAAATCTCATGCTCTCAATCCATTTAGTCTGCTTCAGAAACTAAAAATATTATGGCTTTTGCAAAGCCTTTTAAGAATGTTGAGCTCCGATGCGTAATTAATGATAATTGACCGGCGTCACGATTTAGACAATTCGTTGTCTCAAAGAAACCGGTGCGGTTGTGCTATCTCGCCGCAACCGCCAAAGCGGCTTTTTTAGCTGCCGCAAGAGTTGCATCCAATTCGGCCATGCCGTGGGACAGAGATACAAACCACGTCTCATACGGACTTGGAGCCAGGTAAATCCCATTGTTTAGCATCTCGTGGAAAAATATAGGATATAGATGTGAGTCTCCTGATATTTTTGCGTCCGCATAATTGGCCACGCTGTCTGTAGCTAAAAATACACTGAAAAGTGTCCCGAAGTGATTGACGACGGCTTTTATACCAATAGCCTCGAATATCTTTTGCATCCCATCGACAAGATAACTCGCTTTTTCTTCAAGTTGTCCATAAGAGGACTCATCGAGGAGATCCAAAACCTTATTTCCGGCTGCTGTCGCCACCGGATTACCAGATAATGTACCGGCTTGATATACGCCACCAAGCGGTGCCAGACTGCTCATTATCACCTTGTGTCCTCCGATGGCGGCAAGAGGAAAACCACCTCCAACTACTTTCCCGAAGCACCATAGGTCCGGTTCTATGTTGAATAGATTACTGGCACCACCGTATCCCAAGCGAAAGCCTGTAATCACTTCATCAAAGATAAGAAGGGCACCGACTTGATCGCAAGCCTGTCTGAGTTTAGGTAGAAAGCCCGGTAATGGCGGGACGAGTCCCATATTGGCAGCCACAGGCTCCACTATCACGCAAGCTATACTTTCATCCAATTCAGGCACTTTATTGTATTCAACCACTATCGTGTCGGCCACTGCGCCTTCGGTAACTCCCTCCGAGTCAGGAAGACCCAGGGTTGCCAGACCGGAACCACCTCCGGCCAACAAAGCATCGCTGTGGCCATGGTAACAACCGTCGAATTTAATTATTCTCGAACGCTTGGTAAAAGCCCGCGCTAGCCTAACGGCGGTCATGACGGCTTCCGTCCCGGAAGATACGAACCTGACCATCTCACAGCCGGGCACGCGTTCTGTGATCTTCACAGCCAATTCGATCTCCCCTTTTGTGGGAGCCGCAAAGCTGGTACCGGCACGAACCGCTTTGGCAACGCTTTTTTCCACCTCTTCGTTAGCATGACCCAAAATACTGGCCCCGAAAGACTGGACGTAATCCACATAGCCATTTCCGTCTACGTCTGTAATATAAGCACCTTTGGCAGATTCGATAAAGAGGGGATGACCCTTTACATTTTTGAAAGCTCTTACGGGAGAGCTGACGCCGCCGGGGATTACATCGCATGCCCTGTCATATAGTTCCTTGGAGTAAGCGGTATTCATTTATTTATCCTAACTGTCAATATCAATACGTTCGCTTCACACCCAGTCACACAGAATGGGTGGCGTTGTTTATATATTCAGCTGCTTCCTTAGCAAAATAAGTCACGATGCAATCTGCTCCGGCCCGCTTGATGACGGTGAGCGACTCCAAAACGGCTGAGCGTCGGTCCAACATATTGTTGTCGGCAGCCGTACAGATCATGGAATACTCTCCGCTGACTTGATAAGCGGCAAGCGGAAAGTTGAATTTACTTTTCGCCCTGGCAATGATGTCAAGACTCGTCATAGCCGGTTTTACCATAACCATATCCGCACCCTCATCGATGTCCAAAGCGATTTCTCTCATCGACTCATCGGCATTGCCTACATCTTGCTGATATGTTTTCCTGTCTCCGCCATCGACGATCGTAACCTCTACCGCATCGCGAAAAGGACCGTAAAAGGCTGAAGCATATTTTGCGCTGTAAGCAAGAATGGCTGTATCTTGACAACCGGCACTATCTAAAGCCAAGCGAATAGCACCTACTTGCCCATCCATCATTCCTGATGGTGCCACAAAATCTATTCCGGCTAAAGCATAAGAAACAGCAATTTTGCCATAGTAGGCAAGAGTTTCATCGTTTACCACCGTAGCGTCTTCGGCTAAGATACCACAGTGTCCGTGATCGGTATATTCGTCTAAACACAGATCAGCCATTATTAAAATGCGGTCCTGGAATTTAGCCTTTAGACGTCTTGCGACCGTAGAAATAATATTATCATCACAATAGGCATAAGAGCCCAAGCTGTCTTTGATTTTTGGTATTCCAAACAACATTACCGCAGGCAAACCAAGATCCAGACATGAAGCAATCTCATCTTCTGCCGCAGCAGCGCTATGAACCATTACTCCCGGCA
>JAJZMK010000151.1 GCA_021798275.1 Actinomycetes bacterium
GGCGGAACTTTTCCCCGGTTTTGAAGGTTCGGTTCCCGTCTTTCCTCCATAGAGAGCGCCGGAGTTTTGTAATCCTATTTTGTTGACGATCGAAGAAGGCAGTTTGAGCGATTGGGCCGTAGATGCTGGAGGGAGAAAGACGATAATGACCGTAGCGGTGAGTAAAGAGAAGAGTAGATAGGATAACTTCGACGGCCAGTCGGTAAGATTTTTAATCGAACCGAATATTTTCTTTCTTTCGCTTCCCGAGAGGGAAGAGGGAAGAAAAGCCGGCCTTAAATCATAAAGTAAAAAGTCCGCAGGGGGAGTTTCTCTGCGGAAAGTTAGCATGCTAGGAGATTTTTTCAGGTACCTAGACTTTGGTAGCGGTTGCCATTCATATTTTGGTGAAAAGTTGCTTTCCTGTCCTAAATACATGAATTCCATGGCCAGGGCAGATGAGATAAACCAGATCGCCACATAGATAAAAAAGAAAGTGGAGAGGCTTTGAGCCGCAGCTATTACAAGTAGTGCCGTCGATGCGGCGACTGAAAACAGTAGGTCTCTTCGTGCCGGAGTGTCGAGGGAGTGCAAAGCCTGAATCCAGAGAAACAGCAGGGCAAGCGGCGGCTCTATTGATGCGAGATTGGCACTTGTGATATTCTGCATGATTTGAGTGATGAAAATAAAAAATACTACCAATACAGATATGGCAATAAGAACCTTGATATAGCGCCAGGGCTTATTTCTGGTTTTGTAAGAAAACACTATTCCGACTACAGAAACAACGGTGGCTATAGCAATTTGGGTGGAGTCGATTTCGCCGACATATGCGCAGGCAAAGTTAGCCGTGAAAAGAGCTGTCAGAATGAGGAATCTGACGGCCACACTGTCGCTTGGACGCGGTGGGGCGTTGGCAGCCTTAATTTTATCGATTATCGATTTCTGTCTCTCTCCGGTCACCTGTTTCATCTCGCCAAGAGCTGCCTATGCAGAAGATGTCATCGCTATAGCGCGTGCCATAAATCTTTTTGCCTCCAGTTCGCCTGAGACCTTACTTTCCCTGATTCCCCTTTCTACATCACATATTTTGACCGTCAATTCGTAGTTTTTTTTGAGTAACTCCACAATCAGAAAAAGCTTTTCTCCAAGGTATGTATCAGCTTGTAGGCGATCCGAAGGAGGATCAATTACCAGGTGACAGCTCATATAATTTTCCGGTTGCTCGTGATTTTTGACGAGCAATTGTTGGCTGTGGGCACTTTTTGCCCATGATATAGAGGAGAAAGGATCTCCTGGTATATAGGGAGAGAGTGACTTTAGATCACCCAACTTGCTTTTTGTGAGCGTTACCCCCCGCTGTTCTTGTAGTCTATCCCCGGTTGTTATATCTCCCTTGGCTTTCACCATGGCCGGTGCTATGTGAATGGGAACCGGAAGAGGGCAGTTAATTCTTTTGTAAAAAGGTATAATCCCAAAAGGATAAGAGGAAAAGGCCATAAATTCTATGTGTCTGATGATCCCATAATGGCCCGGCCTGAAAGTTAATTGAGTTTTCTGATTTCTCGGTATAGAAATTTTACTTTTTCCCCGAGAGTCAAAAGTCAACTGTATATTTTTAGTCGATACAACCTCAACGGTGACAATTTGATTTGTCATACCGTCATAAGGTGCCGAGGTAATCCTAAGTTGTACACGCTGTAATTGATAAAATGCCATAAAAGCGTTGGTCAAGAAAATAGCCAGGAGCAAAGAGCCGATTACCTGGACAAAACCAGAGCCGCTTTCATGGGCTGCGATAAAAAACCCGAAAAAACAGACCAGGTAAACCGCAAGCGTGAAAAGCTTATATCTAGGTCTCGGCCAATTGGATAGATGTGTTAATTTCATATTCAAGCTTCCGGTTCCGATCAGCGTTCATATTGGATGGATAAACCGCCGCTATTTTGGTTAAAGAGGAATTTCGACCATCGAGAGTACTTTATCAAGCAGCAGATAGGCATGAGAAATCTGTTCATCATCCCTTTCTGTCGGTATCAATCTGTGCGCCAGACAATTTTTCACTACCAGCTGTATATCTTCCGGTGCAACAAAATCTCTCTTGGAAAGTAAAGCCACTACTTTTGAACAAGCGAGAAGCGCTATCGAGGCACGCGGGCTTGCACCTAGAGCAATCTCGGGCAGTCGACGGGTTGTCGCGATGATCTCTACGCTGTAGCGCGCTACTTTGTCCGATACGTAAATCTCGGCTATCTTATTTCGGTAAAGTCCCAATTGTTCGATCGATACCAAGGGGTTTAAACCGCTTAGGATATCATCCGTTCCACCTGACTTAGCCAGGTAGATTTCGGTGGAAATATCGGGGTAACCGAGATGTGCCGACACCAGAAATCTGTCCAACTGACTTTCGACCAGCGGATAAGTACCTCTGTGTCCGGTTGGGTTTTGGGTGGCGATGATCAGGTGATTCAAAGGCAACCGGTACGTATGTCCGTCGATACTGACCTGGGTTTCCTCCATCGCTTCCAAAAGGGCGGACTGACTGCGAGCCGGTGTCCGGTTCAATTCATCAAAAAGGACCACGTCGGCAAAAATCGGCCCAGGGTAGAACTCCCACTCGTTGTTCTTTGGAGAGTAGACATTAATTCCCAAAATATCCGAGGGTAATAGATCCGGATTTCCCTGGATACGCGACAACTTGCCGCCCAGAAGTTTGGCCACCGCTTTTGCCAGTGTGGTTTTTCCCACTCCCGGAACATCTTCCAAAAGCAGGTGTCCGCCGGCAAAAACGGCTATGGCGGCGCTGAGCAAAGCTTCCCTGTTGCCGAGTACAACGCTCTCCAATTGAGAGATAAATTTTTCACAAAGTTCAAACGAGTTTTGGTAAGTGACAGAAGCGGTTTCGTCAGCGACTTGTGCGTCTTCTATTTCCGAGATATCAAACACTATAAGTGATATTATATGCTTAAATCGTCTACAATTATCTGCGGACGGACGGAAAATTCGATCTTGTCTAAGTGAGTCATATCATTAAAGCTAACAAAATTTTTCTCTTCTCAGG
>JAJZMK010000152.1 GCA_021798275.1 Actinomycetes bacterium
TCGACTGCTGGGACCGGAGACGTCCTGGCGGGCATGATCGGAGCTTTTATTGCAAGAGGAGTAAATCCCTTTTTCGCCGCTGCTTTGGCCGCATACGTACACGGAAAGGCCAGCCGCCTTGGATCCAAAGATACCATGATCGCTTCGGACTTGCCGCTTCTGGTGGCCAAGACTCTGGACGAACTTTCAAGTAGAGACGCCCGATGATCTTTCTTGATCTTCGATAGCAAAAGGTTATCATGGGAAATATCCTGAGAAACAATTGGATAGAAGTTGACTTGGATGCCTACGCCCGTAATGTAAAAGCCATGAAGCGCTTCATCGGTAACGTGGAACTGTGTTCGGTTGTCAAAGCGGATGCATACGGTCACGGGGCTGTAGAGATATCGAAGGCCGCTGTCAAAAACGGTGCGGATATGCTGGCGGTGGCCTTGGTGGAAGAAGGAATCCAACTCAGAGAAAGCGGTATCAAAGCCCCGATTCTCTTACTCTCCGAACCGGCGCGAGATGCGATTTCAGAAGCCATCGCCTACGGCCTTACCTTAACTTTATATACACCCCAGGGAGCCAGCCAAGCAGCCGCGGCTTATCTGGCCTATCGAGATAAGTATCAAAAGAGCTCTTCATCGGCTACGGATAATTTATACAACGATCAAGGTAAGCTTTCGGTGCATATCAAAGCAGATACGGGAATGCACCGCGTAGGTGTTTCCACAAGTGATCTGCCGGATTTACTGAACACGGTTTTTGATTCCGGAGTTTTAGAAGTAAAGGGCTTTTGTAGTCATTTGGCTGCGGCCGACGACGTCGACAATCCCTTTACCGCTCTGCAATTGGAGAGATTCAGAAGCGGCCACAGCGTTTTAACTGATTTGATGAGTCGTCGCAAGGGCTCTTTTGGAGAGCAAGCAGATCAGGTCACCCTACATATAGCCAATTCGGCCGGCACCATTTACCACCCCGAGGCACTCTTTGACATGGTAAGGCTTGGAATTGTGCTTTATGGCTACCCACCGGGTGATAAAAGAAAGGCCGTTCCACAAGAAGTCTCACAATTGTTTGCCGATCTTACACCGGTCCTCTCCTGGAAGACAAAGGTGCATTTTGTCAGGGAAGTTGCCAAAGGTGAAGGTGTCAGCTACGGCCCGAGGACACCTCTTGAATCCGATTCGGCTATAGCCGTCATCCCGGCGGGATATCATGACGGGATCAGAAGAGGTCTTTTTAAAGCCGGCGGAGACATTTTGATCAAAGGGAAACGGAGAAAAATTGTCGGGCAAGTCACCATGGACCAGGTGATGGTAACCTGTGGAGAAGACTTTAGTGTAAAGCCCGGAGACGAAGCGGTGATTCTCGGCAGGCAGGGCGAAGAAAACATAACCGCCGAAGAGTTGGCGGATAAATTGGATACAATTTCTTATGAGATCCTTTGCGGTATAGGGCCGCGGGTGCCTCGCATATATATCGGCACTGGCGGCACCGGCGGCACTGATGAGGAAAATATATCAGGCTAACTCACCTGTTATATGGGCGTAGATGATGGGTTTATATCTCGGTATTTTTGTCTATCAACGCAGATCTTCTCTTTGATAAAGCCGTTTCAAGCTTGCTAAGATATTTTATAAAAAGAGAGAGGAATCCGGCATCGATATGGCGGAGATAAGAAAAATCAACCCATAGATGGAAGCGCTCGATTCCAAGTTGTCCCTATTGGCAGACGAAGCGGCAAGCTGTAGTAGATGTCGCCTGGCTGCAACAAGATCACAAGTCGTCTTTTCAGACGGTAATGCCCGCTCCTCTCTTTTTCTGATCGGCGAAGCCCCCGGTAGAGAAGAAGACTTACAAGGCCGGCCTTTTGTGGGAAGATCGGGAAAGTTACTCGATAAATTACTCTGGGAAGAAATGAATATAACAAGGGATAATTACTATATCGCCAATATCATAAAGTGCAGGCCGCCCGATAACAGGAACCCGTTACCAGATGAAGTCAGTGCATGCCGCCATTTTTTAGTCGGACAAATATCTCTTATAGCTCCGAAAGTGATTATAGCGTTAGGTAATTTCGCCGCCAAAACAATCTTGTGTTCAGAAGAAGGAATCACAAAGCTGCGCGGCAATGTCTTTGATATGAATGTGGGAAATGTTAATTTGAAAATAGTCCCCACGTTTCATCCTTCTTATGTCCTGCGGGCGGGAGCGCTGGCCATGGCACAAATGAGGTCGGACTTGGTTAGAGCAAAAAAATTGTTACTTGGTGGTCATGAGGACATTGCAACTTAGGTTGAAGTATACATCCGGAGATTTTTTATAAACATGGCTATTTTCCTTGACATTACAACAGAGACCGTCGGCGAGACGCAATTGATGGGCGAGCTTTTCGCAACGATTTTGCGATCGGGTGATTTGGTGTTACTGATCGGCGATTTGGGAGCCGGTAAAACTACATTTACTTCAGGCATAGTAAAGAAGCTGTGTCCCAACGAGCAAGTGACAAGCCCAACTTTTACGCTGATGCATCACTATGAAGGACAAATAGATATTTTACACATAGATTTATGGCGTTTGGATGAGGACAAGGATATCTTAGATCTGGGGGTGTGGGAATACTTAGATCAAGGCGCCGTTGCCTTGGTTGAGTGGGGGGATAAGGCGAAAGAGCTCCTGGGAACCCCTAGGTTTTTAGTCAATTTCCGGCTTTTACCTGACGGAGAGGAAACGAGAAGGCAGGCTCTGTTCTTTGCGGTAACCGATGAGTCAAAGACAGAAGACATGGCGGCCGCATATGGGGTAATCGAGGCTTACGACACTTTGGGCCCCATCGTGTCAAATTCAAAGTATGATGTTAGACTGACAGCCTTTAGAGACCTGCTTAGAGACAAAGGAATTTCGGTTTCCGAACGAGAAGCACTTTGAAAAGCGGCTTTAACGGGTAAATATCATATAGCTTGGCGTGAATTGTTTTAGATACTATGGATCGATCAA
>JAJZMK010000075.1 GCA_021798275.1 Actinomycetes bacterium
CCTGATTTCACTCGGGGCAAGTCCGGTATCGCCCAGAGCTTTCATGAAAAACCTAGCGTAAAGTAGATGCAAAATAGCATGTGTGATGCCGCCTATATATTGATTAACCGGCATAAAACGTCTGGCGGCCTCTATATCTATCGGCCTGGTTTCCTCGAAAGGGTTACAAAAGCGCAGGTAGTACCAAGAAGAATCGACGAAAGTGTCCATGGTATCGCTTTCCCTAATGGCCGCCCCTTGGCATTTCGGACAGGTTGTATGGAGGAATGCGTCGTGTGATTTCAAAGGGGACTCGCCCGTGGGGAGAAATTCTACGTCGTCAGGCAGCAATACCGGCAACTCGTCATCGCTTACGGCGACCATGCCGTCTTTTTCACAATAGACAACCGGAATCGGACAGCCCCAGTAACGCTGTCTTGAGATCAGCCAATCTCTGAGACGGTATTGGACGCTGCCGTCTCCTATATGATTTTCTTTGAGCCACCGTATAGCTTTTTGTTTGGCTTCTTCGACGTCCAAGCCGTTCAGGAAATCACTGTTAATTTTTATACCCGGACCGGAATACGGCATATCTTCAAAGCCATCCGGTGGAGTTGTGGTTTTGATAATGGGTAGGTTATGTGCTTTGGCAAACGCGAAGTCGCGTTCGTCTTCCCCCGGCACCGCCATAATGGCACCCGTTCCGTAACCGGCCAATACGTAATCGGCTATGTAAATGGGTACTTGTTGATTATTGAACGGATTGATGGCATAACTGCCGGTAAAAGCCCCGCGTTTTGAGGTGTCACCTTCGCTGGAAAGTCTTTCTATTTCGTTTGACTTGGCGACTTTCTCAAGCAATGCCGTCACGTCTTCCAAGCGGTCTTCGGTGGTAATTTTAGATACCAAAGGGTGTTCCGGGGCCAGGACCACATATGTCATACCAAATACGGTATCTGGACGGGTGGTATAAACTTCGATAAACTCATTTTCGTCTTCGGATGTGGAATCTGAAGTTTTTGACGGAGCGTTGTCATTGAAATTTACTATTTTGAGTTTGAAAGCGGCACCTTGAGATTTGCCGATCCAGTTGCGTTGCATGATTTTGACTCTTTCCGGCCAGTCCAGATCATCGAGGTCCGATAAGAGCTCTTCTACATATTTTGTTATTCTGAAAAACCACTGTTCCAGCTGTCTCTTTTCCACCCTGTCTCCGGAGCGCTCACATGTTCCGTCTCCGAGAACCTGTTCGTTGGCGAGAACCGTTTTACACCCCGGACACCAATTGACGGGGGCGTTTGTTCTGTAGGCGAGATCGTTGGCGAGAAATCTGGTGAAGATCATCTGATTGAATTTTATATAGTTAGGGTCGTGACTTTTGATTTCCCGTTTCCAGTCGTAAGCAGCCCCCAGTCTCTGCACGCTTCTTTTTAACTCTTTGATCCTGGCCTCGGTCCCTTCTTTTGGATGGGCACCGCCTTTGATGGCTGCGTTTTCGGCAGGAAGGCCGAAAGAATCAAACCCAAACGGTGTCAAAACACCATAGCCGCACATCCTGTGGTATCTTACGAGGACATCACCCAGCGTATAATTGCGGACATGACCTTGATGCGCCGGTCCGCTCGGATATGGGTACATACAGAGCACATAATAGGGTGGTCGCTCGTCGTTGGGCTGAACTTCATAAATACCGGAATCTTGCCAGCGCTTTTGCCAGCGTGGTTCAACTGTCGAAAAATCGTAATCTAGGTCATCTGCCATAGATATCAAGGTTACTTTTTTTAAAAGTATATTAAGTACAGAATAAGTATTTATGTACGAGAAAAGATTGATATGATGAAATGGGTCCGGGGGCGTAGCTCAGCTGGAAGAGCACTTGACTGGCAGTCAAGAGGTCGTGGGTTCGAGCCCCATCGCCTCCACCAAACGGGAATGTTTTGTTTGTAAGTTATACATTGAGTTTCCAGAGATTTTTTCTTTATCGCAGACTTGAAAGCATTTAACAATATTCCCAAAAGCTCATGCATTCGTAATCCTAAGCCCTTGTTTGCCTGCCGAAGTGATCTAGGGAATCAGTTACTAATCTTTTTTGTATGGCTGCAAAGGGTGATCTGTCCTGGCTGCTTGTTTGCAGAGTAGTATTTTATGATTTCCAAACGTATTCAGATTAGGACTTTGAACTATCACCTGATAGGTATCTGTTGCCGGTACTCGATTTACGTCCGTTCACAGGCTGTAAAAATTAATGACCTATGCAATCTTTGACTTAGACATCAGCTATCCTTTGGGAAAATTTTTCTCAATATTAAAAAGAAGACAAAAGATCTCACAATCAGTTGGGTACTATGTAAAAATTAAATAGTAGACACATCTTGTAAATAGATAAATTACTCACAACATTCCATTTCCTCTCAGGTTTTTATAATGTACAAATGTCAGATCATAAAAGGAGCACCCATTAAATGACTACAAAGCTAAAACAGGTGCCAAAGATCGGACCAGATGGATCTGTAATTGGACAGATCGATTATGAAGTTCTAGATATACCGTTTCCGGCCTATAAGTTAATCCGTGATCAAGACTTTTTGATCACTAAAGAAGAAGGTGATCAATATCTGGCATGGATCAAAACCATCGAGCATGAAAGAGGTCCTTACTTTCTAGATCTACTCATTAGATGCGGAGCACCTTTTGAAAAATTACCAGAAGATACAGATATCTTATGGGAAATGGGTAAATGGCTCTATCCATGGTTTGATGCAGCTTATAAATCTTGGAGAGGGGAATTTAAGTATCTACGTCATAACGGATCACCGGTGCCGATATTTATGCCAAATGGTGACTTAGAAGCCGATCAGGCACTTTTTAGCTTGATCCTCGATATGACATTTCTAGTCTTATGGTGTGCCCGTAGACATCTAGAACTTCACTTTGTTTCTGAAAACAGACCTCTAGG
>JAJZMK010000110.1 GCA_021798275.1 Actinomycetes bacterium
GATGATCAAAATGCTGGACGGTCAAAAAGTCGAAAACATCACCTACAGAGTGCCCACCGAACTCAGGGTAAGGGCGTCATGCGGCTGCTCTTCCAGGCAGCTCAGCCTGAAGAGCACCGAATACTATAAACTCATTTCAGAACCGGGCGCCGATTCAAGGAATTACCTGCGCGAAAAGTTGCTGGATTTATTGCAGATCAATACGGAAGACGACCGCTACGACCTCCTGGATGACATCCTGGACGAATTGATTGGAGTTGTCCGGAGCAAGTCGCAAAATACCGATCCAAAGACAATCGGCACGGAACTGGCCGGCATACTGGCCAAGCTGCATCCGGACTGGGAAGCCGTGGTGCCGGTTGCCGAGTCGATGCGGTATTACCTGGACATGACCTCCGACTGCTCTGTGAATTCGTTTCAGTCTTCCGAAAGACAAAGCGAGATCATCGCGGAACTCGTCATTGCTTTGTCTTATACCGTCATGACCGAGATGAGCGAAATAGCCAACAACTTACAGGTCACCCTGAGAAACGAGTACTTTATCAGCATGGATCTGCTGCGCAGCCACGAAGTGGATCCCAAATCCCTGGCCTGGCTGGTGAGAACCTCAACCGGAACAGGTTTACTGGGCCTTTGGCCGGGGATGCTGCCCGACGCCGCTCCGAATGAGGTCACCAGAGGCACCTCGCCGCGCAAGACAAGACGCGGGGAACGCTCCCGTTCTGTCCTGGAACTCACCAGTTCTTATACCGCTTCTCTTGTCCCCGTTTCGGACTTTTCGCATCCCAAAAAAGTCGCCATAGAAGAATTTCCGCCCATAAGCCTGATCAAAAGGACCCGTTTTGATCAGAACGAAATTACCTTCGTTCTTCCGGTGAGGACGAACACCAGGGACTTTGGCTTTTTGACGGTGGTCGGACCGGTGGAAACCGTGACAGTGACAGGCCGGGATGTTTATTTTCAATGGGCGGCTCTTTTGGGGGTGGCCCTTGAGCACGAAGAGATGCTGGCCTCCCTCAGGAGACAGCGGGAAGACCTGACGCGTCTGTATGACCGTGAAAAAAATCTTGTCGAAGAAGTAAAAGTAAGCGAAGAGCGATATGCACTGGCCGCCAGGGCGGCCAACGACGGCCTTTGGGATTGGGATATTCCCAAAGCCACAATTTTTTATTCCGAGCGTTGGAAAGAGATGTTGGGCTATCGGGAGAGCGAAATAAGCAATACTTTGGACAGCTGGGTGAATCTGGTGCACGAAGAAGATATTGACAATTTACGTTCCAAACTGAATCTATGTCTTTCCGGGGCCGCATCTTCGGTGGAGTGCGAACACAGAATTCTGAACGCGTACGGTCAGTACAGATGGGTATTATGTAGGGCACTTGCCGTTCCGGGCGACGGCCGTCCGGCAACCAGAATGGTGGGTTCTTTTACCGATATTACCCTGCAAAAAGAGTTGGAAGACAAGTTGCGCCATGACGCCCTTTATGACTCTCTCACGGGTTTGCCCAACAGGACGAACTTCCTGAAGAATTTGTCGGATGCCATAGACGGATTGCGCGAAGGTGTCCCTTTGGGCTTTTCGGTCCTTTTTCTGGACTTGGACGGATTCAAATTGGTCAATGACAGTCTTGGTCACTACTTCGGGGACCTCCTCCTCCAGGAGGCGGCAAAGCGCATTTTGTCGCAACTGCGCAAAGTGGATATGGCTGCCCGTCTCGGAGGCGATGAGTTCGTGATTTTGCTGAAAGAGATAAGTACGGAAGAAGAAGTGATATCTTTCGTACACCGCATGCAGGAGTTTTTAGCCCGTCCCTTTGAGCTGGAACAGAGGACTGTGTCAGTCACCGCCACTGTCGGCATCGCCTTGAGCATGGACGGCTATAAAACTGCAGACGATATGTTGCGGGATGCCGACATCGCAATGTATAAAGCAAAGTACCAGGATAAGGGCTCGCAGGCTACGTTTAATAGCAGTATGCGCGAAGACATTATGTCAAAGTTACAGATAGACAGTGACTTGCGGATAGCTCTTTATAACAACGAGATCGTCAGCTATTACCAGCCCATCGTGGATATGCGCTCACACGGCCTGATCGGAATGGAGTCTTTGGCGCGTTGGGAGCATCAAGGCAAAGGCTTGGAGTTGCCGGATATGTTTTTGCCTGCCTCGATAGACTCCGGTTTTGTGGTGAATATAGGGACTCAATTGAGGAAAGAAGCCGTGGCAAGCTTTCTTGCATGGAAGGTAAGGAAAATACTGCCGGAAAATGTCAAACTCGCCTTTAACGTGGCAAGCAGGGAATTCTGGCACCAGGGTTTTGTTCAGGAAATAACAAAACTGGTGGACGAATATGATTGCGGCAGGTGTCTGTCTCTTGAAGTGACGGAAAACGTATTTGCTCACAATTACAACACGGCAATTTCGATTCTTAAGGCCCTTTCCGATCTCGGGATTGACATAGCAATCGACGACTTTGGCATCGGCTCCTCCTCGTTGGATATGTTGCACAAACTTCCCATACATATTCTGAAGATAGACAGGTCTTTTATAGGTTCTCTATTTGACAAGAGGAATACGGAGCAGCTCATCCGTGCCATCGTGGCTCTCGGTGAGGAAATGAACTGGCAGGTCATAGCGGAAGGAGTGGAAAGTTTTTCGCAGGAAGAAAAGCTTCTGGAGTGCGGCTGCTACTATGGTCAGGGGTTTTTATACTCCAATCCTCTTTCCAACGGAGAAACTGAGGATTTGCTTATTAAAAATTCCTCTTCGGCCATTCCGCTATTTCAGGGAAAATGACTGCCGAAAAATAGTCTCCGGGGATATAAACTTGTCCCAAGGAATAAGTTTTGCCGGACAAATCATCCGATCAAAGTGCCGTTGCCGGCGTATTTTTGTGACGGGGAATGATCTCTGTTACAGCAAAGATATAAATTGACTTTGTAAAAGCTTATGGGAAGATTGCTGATTTTATGAAGACAGATTTTGAAAAGACAAAAAACCCGTTTGACGACAAAGCCGTTGCCACCGATGTGGTCACAAGAGGATCGGTCATAGCCTGCGGAGAAAAGGTGCAGTCTTTGTTGCCCGGGAAAATCAGAGGAGGAGTCGCAGGCGCGGCATCGAATCCTTTATATCGCGACCTGGCTTTGGGGCAGCGGGAGCGCAGCGAAGAAGAGGACGAGTATTTCAGCTGTTTTGAAGTGGATAAAGACAGGATTCTGCTTAGTCCGGCTTTTCGCAGGTTGGCCAGGAAAACACAGGTATTTGCTTTCCCCAACGATCATCAGCGCAACAGACTCACACACGCCGTCGAGGTGTCTCAAATAGCCTCCAAAATTGCAAAAGCACTGGGCCTCAACGTCTATCTCGCCGAAGCCATTGCGCTCGGCCACGACATCGGACACGGTCCCGGAGGACACGCGGCAGAACAGGCTTTTTCTCAATTTATCCCAGGGTATTTTTATCACGGATCATTCGGAGCAGATGTCGTCTTGGCACCCATGAATCTCTGCCTCCAGACTCTGGACGGCATCAGGAACCACAGTTGGTCAAGGCCGCTTCCCGGAACAGAGGAGGCTCTGGTGGTTTCGTTTGCCGACAGGATCGCTTATTGCACGCATGATCTGGAAGATGCGCTTCAAATAGGGTTGGTTGGCAAAGAATGTTTTCCCAAGGAAATCCTGTCTTTTATAGGAGAAGACAAGGCTTCACAAGTAAAAACCTTTATCAAAGAAATTATTTTTTGCTTTGAAAATTACTCTTTGGTGGGGATGAGGCGGGAGTACTGGGAAGCCCTAACCGAGTTCAGGAAGTTTAATTTTGAATTTATTTATAACTCCCCTGAAGTGGAGATGACCAATCAAATGTTTATATCTCTGGATAAAGCACTGGTGGAGTTTTTTACGGAACACACGGAGATGTTGCCAGCCGTGACGGCCAGGGGGACCCCAAAATATTACGGGGCGGAAGAAGACCCGCTCAGACGCTCCATCAACTTTGTTGCCACAATGACCGATGATTATGCGCTTTACATGGGGAGAGAGCTCCTCGATTTCAAAGGATTGCAGCGCTGTTTTCCCATCCAAATCTGCAACTAACCGGACTTCGGAGCTTAAAGAAGTCCCGTCCGGTCCTTCGACTTGACAGAGGCAAAGAGTTTTGAGAGTATTGACTGCCGTAAGTGCCTTTTGAAGCTCTATACTCAAAGTTGAAATACCAAATAAATTATGGCAGGCAAATCATGACAATTGCGAGTCAATCAATCGGCGATGACGTGACGGAAGGAAGTTTTGACTCCAGAGCGGAATCGGCGGTATGCCGCCTGCTCTGTATTCCGAAAGAAAACGGGCAAAGCTCGGCTCGCAAGGCCGCCACGCGAAAAGCCCAGTCCACATTCAGTAAAGCAATGCTGATATCTGCTGCCAGATGTTTGCTGACCTATATTTTGCTCCCGTTCATAGCTCCTTTAGCCGGTTTTTCCGCCAGTGTGGGTCCGGCCGTGGGCATACCCTTGGCATTGGTGGCATTGTTTTTTGACGTGATGGGGATAAGACGATTTTTTGTTGCCAGGCATAAGAACAGGTGGATTTTTGCCTGGATTTATTTGGCGGTGATAGGCCTGGTTTTGACGTTGCTCGCCATAAATATATATGACGTAGTCGGATGAGTGAAATAGATTTTGGCTGATCCATGTTTGAATATGCCCTTTTGATACCGGTGAAGCTGTTCAATTTAGCAAAACAGCGTCTGGCGTCATCTCTTGATATGCGTCAAAGAACTTATTTGGCAGCAGCTCTGGCGCAGAGGACGGTTCTGTCTTTTGATCAAAAAGATACGTTTGTGGTTTGCGACAATCCGCATACGGAAAAATGGGCCGGCAGTATGGGAGTGCAAAGTATAGTTGCCGACGGCTCCGGGATGTGTCCGCAGATCTCATGTGCGGTGGACCGGGTATCCGAAATGGGCTATAAAAATGTCATCATAATGCATTCCGATTTGCCAAAAGTAACGAATCTTTTTTTGTATCTCAACCGCTTGGAGACGGCAGATATGGTGATAGTTCCGGACAGGCGCTTTTCGGGCACCAATTTGTTAAAAATTCCCGCTTCCGTGCCTTTTCAGTTTCACTACGGTGCGAATTCCTTTTTTTTGCACAGGCAAGAGGCAGAAAAGCAGAATTTAAACTACTCGGTGTATCACGATGCGGATTTGAGTTTTGATATAGATTTGCCGGAAGACCTGACATATTTGGGTGTCGAAGAGCTGAATATTTTGTTGAGCGAAGGCGAAGAAAGGTTAAAAAAGTCCGGTATAAGAGAATTTGACGGAGAAGACAATGGCTGAAGAGATCGCCGTTCCCGATGTGGCTCTTGCGATAGGGGCGCACCCGGATGACATAGATTTTAATTGCGGAGCAACTCTTGCAAAATGGTCTGCTCTCGGTTGTGAAGTACATTATTTGGTTTTGACAGACGGTTCCAAGGGAACTTGGAACGTAGACGAAGACACGGAATTGCTGGTTAAGACAAGACGCGCGGAACAGAGAGAAGCTTATAAAGCAATAACAGGTTGCGATAATGCCACGACGGAGGCGAGAGTACACTTTTTGCCTTTTGTCGACGGGACGCTGTCGGCGGGGCAAGTCCAAACGGAGTCCGTGTGTGCGATCATCAGAGAAGTCAAGCCGGCCGTTGTTTTGGGACACGACCCCTGGAAACGTTACAGGCTTCATCCCGACCACCGAAATGCAGGCTTTATCACGACAGACTCCGTTGTCGCGGCACGCGACCCCTTTTTTTATCGGGAGCAGAGATGGCCGCATTTCAGACCCAAATTTTTACTCCTCTTTGAAGCCGACGAGCCTGATTACTGCGAAGAGATTGAAGCGTATGAAGAGGTGAAGTTTAGGGCTTTGCTGGAGCACAAGAGTCAGCTGATTACCACCATGGCGATAGATCTGTCCGCCGATGAACCAAGCATTGAGGAACAAAAAAAACAATTTCATGAAAATTTAGTTGCAAAGCACAGACGTCACGGGGATATGTTTCAGATTGGCAAAGCCGAAGCGTATAAATTGATGGACGGCATCTGACATGGATTGCGATGTCGGGAAGCCCCCCGACCCTGTTTATTGATAGTCTTGTTTTCGTTGAATACCGAAGTTCTATGGTTTCGGATAAGCCGACAAAGTTTTTTAAAGGCACAAAGGATATTCCGGAAAACCTTGCTCAAAAATCCTGTTTGCGGAGTGCAAAAAATTGCTTTTTTGTCACAAACAAATCTGTCGTTTCTCCCGTCTGGTTATGTTGGTTTTCGGTGGATGATAGGGGATGATTGGAATTTTCTGTTTGGACTGAAGGTGAAATTTTAGAAAATTTTTGTGCGGGAAAGAGATCAGTTTTGCAGCCCGCCATTTATTTGCGTGATAATTGCAGATAGTATATACAATTGTTCTTCTGGATAATATCTGCTCGGATCGAGGTGTATGTTTTTCTATAGTAAATTCATACAAAAGTGTATTGTCAGACCGGTTAGCCTTTGGATAGCGGCGGTCTAAAAAATATTTTAAGTGTATGTATATCGTGGTGTAAAGAAGTTTTCAGATGTTATTGAATGATTGTTTGCGTTTTCAAGGGAAAAATTGCTGTACTAAAATATAACAATTTGTGACAGTCGAGAAGTCGAGTGTTGCTTAAAACAGCTTGGATTGGTATCCGGCAAAATAAAATTATCTGGCAGCTACGTAAAATTGTAAATAACGAATAGGGTTTGTGGGCCCTATTCGTTATTTGTTGATTTATAACTATTTCTTTTTCGCAACCGGTGCCTTTTTCGCAACCGGTGCCTTCTTGACCGCGGCTTTCGCAACCGGTGCCTTTTTCGCAACCGGTGCCTTCTTGACCGCGGCTTTCGCAACCGGTGCCGCTGTCGTCTTCACTGCCGCCGGCGTTACCCTCCTTGATGCTATGACGGAACGTATGGTCATGGCATCTGCTATTCTTTTGGGCTTATTTAATGCGGATTTTGTATTGATGTTTTCTTTCAAACGGGCACTCGGGGTAAATTTAATTCCTTTTGATGCCTTTATTTTTACCGGAGTCCCGGTTTGGGGATTCCGTCCTTGCCGCGGCTTTCTTTCCCTTATTTTAAAAGTGCCGAATCCCGTAATTCGTATGGCGTCACCAGATTTGAGTCCGCCCACAATACGATAGATCATGGCATCCAAAGCCAATTCTACGTGCGGCCTGGCGAGGCCCGTATCAGAGCCGACCAATTTGATTAATTCACTCCTGTTCAATTGTTTCCTCCCTTTGTGATTACTTACACAATACAACGCCATTTTTGACTGAATTGCAAGTATATAAGTTGTATTTTTAGCAAAATATCCCCATTGTCGACTTTTTGCCTTGTTAAATGTGACTTTACACTACTTTAGTTATATTTTAAAGTAAAAACACCTATTTTCCGGTAAATACTGAGTAAATAAGCTTGGCAATATTGAAAAATGGTTGATATTGAAGGGTTTGATGTGCAAGTATTGGCAGATATTTGTGCAATATCTGCGCTGAGTGAGGGCAGTGTCTATTTGGGGAAAGGCAATAAAGGATATCTCTTCGCGCCAAAAGAATGTGGAGTTTTGGTTTTGGGCCCGCCGCGTTCAGGCAAAACTACTTCAGTAATTATCCCCAATGTTTTGACGGCAAATTCTGCGGTTGTTGTTACTTCTACAAAACGTGACGTCTTTGATCAAACATGGCAATTCAGAAGAAAAACTTCTCCTTGTTACATTTTTGATCCGGTGCAAACGACCTCTTTGCCTAAAGAGGTCGTTTCTGTCGGTTGGTCGCCTGTGGATGCCGCAGGTAAATTCGACAAAGCTTTACTGACGGCCAAATCAATGGTGTGGGCGGCGCGTCCTGATGGCAATAAGGGCGATGCACAACACTGGACACAAAAATCAACGGAATTGCTTGCAACATTATTGCATGCCGCTTCGATATCCGGGGTTCCTTTTTCGGAAGCTTTGAGTTGGCTCCACCGTCATGAGGGGGGTGCCGCTCTTAGAATTTTGGATTCCGGCGGTCAAAATTCTGAAATGGCATTTGACGTGTTGAGCGGGATACTGAATACTGATTTTCGCGAGCAAAGCGGTATCTGGTCAACGGTATCTTCCGTGTGTGCGTGTTATGAAAGTTCGGGGGCAGTCTTGAGTACGGAATTGCCCAGAGTCGACTATAAAAATTTGCTTGAACAAAAATCGACTGTGTATATTGTGGCTCCGGGGGAAAATCAGCAATTGCTTGCGCCGGTTATAGCGGGATTTATCGGTGACATCAAACGCTCTGTTTATATGGAGAATTTAAATTATGACCTGCAAAGAGGTAAAACAAATGATGCTCATTTCACCAAACTGCTGCTTGTATTGGATGAACTTGCCAATATAGCACCGCTGTATGACCTTCCCGAGATTATTTCAGAAGGCGGGAGTCAGGGTGTCACGACCGTTGCCTGCCTGCAGGATCTGTCACAGGCCAGGAGGAGGTGGCCGGTGATTGCCGACGGATTTTTCAGCCTGTTTCATACCAAGTTTATTTTACCAGGTTTGGGTGACAGGCAAACTCTGGAAAACATTTCACTCTTATGCGGAGAAAAAGATGAGGTAATCTATTCCAAAACCTCCCATTCCAAAAGAACAGATAAGAAACTTGACAGTAAAACTGCTTCGATACGGAAAGTAAAAAGGATGCCGCCTGACGCCATAAGCCGTGGTAACAAAGGAAAAGCTTTGGTAATTATGGGTTCTGTTGCGGGAGAAGTCACTCTTACACCGAGCTATACTTTAAAAAATACCCTTGCAAAAGAAGTCTTTTCGGTGCGAACTAAAGAGGGTAATCCTCGGAAAGACAGTGGATTGTCTGTCAAAGTAGAACTAACCGGTACGGAACGGAAATTCATATGGAGTAAAAACCGCAGAAATGTCGGGCAGAAAAGCAGCTTTCCTGTAGCAGAACCTAAATTCGAGCAGTTGACGATTTTGGGTGAAGAAAAAGTAAAGCATCAGGAGCAGAAAAGCAGAATTCTTTACAGAGACAAGCCGGGAGGTTCTCGCACTCTGTGAGACCATTCTTTTGCATTTTTTAGATTTTTTTCTGTCTCTTTCCCCCTCTGTTCTTCAAAGTCCGCTTTATCGTATTCAAAAGAATTGCTTTGTTTTGATGTGTGTGGAGACAGAGCTTCTTTGACGGTGTTCCGGCGCAGCGGAGGATTTTGTTGCTTGGTCAAATGGGATCTCTCCTGTCTGTTTCGCAACGCGGTCAGGCAGTCCGGTATTTCGTCGGTCGGAACAAATTTGGGTTTTCTCAGGATGGAGATACAGTTTTTCTTTCCGGCGAAAACTTCCGTGGGAAACCCCAAGGTTAGGATACAGGCGTCGTCCCCGATTGGAGACAGGGATGACAACTCTTTCGGATTCAGCACGATCGGGTATCCGCTTGTCTCACGGTCGTTGGAAGCCTGCGAGCAAGTTTTGGTATCGCCGTATAAAAAAGCATTTTGTCGTCGGAGATAAGTGCTCTCTGAAGCTCTCAAAGACATTTTCCACGGTGTTACGCCGACATGTTTGTGGTTTTGCGATTCAGCGGCGCCTCCGGCCTCTCTTGCGCCGGGATTGGCAGTTTGAAAAGCGGATTTCAGATCGAGGGAGTCGTCGGCAACCAAAATAATATGCGCATGGCGGCTCTCCTTCAATTGTTGTACGCTGTCTTGCAGACTTTCCAGAAAGCTTTTGGCGTCGTCGTCGATAAGGATGCTTTTTGTGTCAGGACGCTGAGGATCCGCATAAGAGCGGTAAGCAGCGGGCGCCTCCGGTGTATGTGAGCCGTCGGCTCCGGCTGCGGGAGTGGCAGCGGTTATTCTTTGCCCGGTTTCTGTTTTGTCAAAATTGAGAGCTTTCGGAAAGTCATTGGAAACTTTGTGCAAAAAAGTGCTTATGCCGCTTTTTGCCCGAATAACTTTTGACAAAGGCAAAGAGTCTATGAGTTCTATTTCCGCAAAAGAATTGACTTTATGAAACAGTAAGTGCAATAGTATCGGATAGCAATTGTCGGATAACTCATATATAACTTTTTTATTTTTGACGGCTTCTGTCAGATATTTTACCAAGTCATTTTTCAATTCTTTTATCTCTTCTGATGAAATTCTGTTTTGAGACAGGTTCTTGACGGGAGGTAAGCTCCCGTTTGGCGCAAACCAATTCAGGAAGGCAGCACAATTTTTATTCGCCGATACCGCTTTTTCCATGATTTCTTGAAAAGAGAGAACTTCTTCTCCGGTTATCGTTTGCAAAAGAGTCGCTCTTTTTTTCCGATTTGTCAAAATAAGCGGGTTTGGGTGAGGCGTTCCCACGGCGTAATCGCCGTAATTTGTGTCCCGGTTAAGCTTGTGGCCCGTGATGCCTAGACTTTCTTGGGAACCCTCTGCTCTTTCTCTGCCTTTGTTTGCGGAGGATATTTCGGAGGCATCCATATAGTTTTTTAGTCGTTCAAAGTACGCCGATTTGATTTTCAAGCGCGGCGATGTGTCTATTTTCCCGAACAGTTCGTAATTTTGGGAGTTCATATAGAGAAAAGAAGATTTTTTGGTATCGGACCCGTGATGTGAATCGCTTTGTGGACGGTTACCCGAGAGGTTTTTGTGCAATAACTCATCGGTGCTTGGGGTATCTTTGTAGTTCCTCGTCTTATTTTGTTTTATGTTTCGGCTTTTCTCCGGAAAGGACTCCTGCCGTGCTGACGGCGCTTTGCGGCTTCTTTTGTCTGAGTTATCCGAAGACAAAGCAGATATCGGTGACAAAGCCGCTTTATTTACCTGAGAATTCAGCCTTATTGTTTCTTCGGAGTTTAGGACCTCGTCGAGAGTTTCGCAGAGTTTTTTTGCGGATAAATGTTCATTTATGTGTCTCAAGCATACCCCCAGTATTTCCTTACGGGTAAAACTCACTTTCAGAGAGGACAGCAGAATGATATTGTCCCGTATGTGATCTTTTGGGGAGTACGGGTTTTGCGGGAAGCCGGAATCTGTTTTTCCGGTATCCCCGGAAACCGATGCCGACGTTTCACGGCTTTTTACCGATACGTTGTCTGTTTTTATGATGCCGCCCGGAGAGAAAAAACTTTGTTGCTCCGGGATCCGAAATAATTTACGCGTGTGTAATAAATTATACAATTTATTTGGCGACATTCCTATTTCGTAAGCTTCTCTTTTCCACCTGTCCTGTAAGTCTGAATAGGAAGCGGAAAGTATTTTGTCCGGTCTTGTTTTATAAACAGAAATCTGTTTTGCTTTGTAACTCGTGTATCCCGTTTCCGACAGCCCCTCTTCTATCTGTCGGCTGCGCTTGGAAAATGCGTCGATTGCCATTTTTCCAAAACCGAGCAGGTCGGCGTAAGGTGTGCGGTTTTGGAATTCAAGGCCGAGGTTTTCGGCTAGTTCAAAGCGCAAGTCCCAATGGTAAATCAAACAAGCGTTATGAATATGGTTGTAAACCTCTCTTGTGTAAAGAGCCGACCATTTGTCGTTGACACCCAGAGAGAGATTGGCAACGGTAAGGTGGCTGTGCAGGTGGGGGTCGTTGCTTCTGCTTACTCTGTGCAGAAAGTGAGCCGCCAGGAGACCTTTGCATGGCAGTACTTCCTGTGAACCGTCAACGGCGGCTCTTACGCAAGCCGCTCGCTCCTCCAGGTACTCAAAACTCCTTTTGACGGCTTTTATGTGGCATTTTTCTATGGCATTTGGCACAGAGTCTCGCGTCAGCGCATACAGCAGACTTACCGATTTGGGCGCCGAAAAAGTAAAGTCAAAAGCCACATTTTTTATTCTGCTGCGGCCTTTGAGACGGAATCCCTCCACATCGGCAGGCTCTCCCCGCCAAATTGCATCGAGATCTGCTTTGGATACCGTTTCTTTATCTTCGGCCAACAAATGGCGAAGATTTCCTTCCCAGGTTCCGTCGCGCTCGTAGTAGGGGCTGGCACCTCTGGAGGATTCGGTGGGGAAGGTATAGTACGAGCTGTCTGCGTTGCGAATCTTTGCCACACTTAACATGCCGACAGTATGAACTGTCGGCATAATTACTTGTTACCGTATTTTTTTAATAACCGATCCCAGTTTCATATCTGTCCGAATTGTCTAGTCGTTATAGATCATTTTTAGTGCTTTGGCCATTTCGACATCTGCGTGGACGAGTTCTTTCGGCCCGAGAACTTTTGCACGGGAATCGGCACTCAAGAGCAAAGATGCGAACCAATCTATGTTGCCCACGGCTATTTTAAACACGTAGTTGCCCTGTTCGTTTCTATCGGGTTTTGTACTCTGATGCGGGACAAATACATGGGCACAATCCGGTGTTACCTCTACCGTGGCCGTCAGGGTATCTGCTCCGGGTATGAACGCGGATTGTTTTTGAAACTCGGGAGGCAGGCTTTTGGGGGCCGGCGGAAGGTGGGTCTTTTCTTCATTCGTTGCTTTTCTCAGGGAATCTGTTTTGACAACGAGAAAACGCGAAAAATCATTCTTCTTATAGCAATAGCCGTCAAGGTAAAATCTGCCTTCCCTGAATATGACCTGGTGAATCTGAAGGAAGCGATGTTCCAGAGTGTTATCCTTGGATGGATAGGCCATATTTATAATTTCGTGTGTTGCGGCCCATCCCTGCAGTAATTTAATTTTTTTGAGAAGTTTCGGCTCTGTCTGTATGTCAATATTTATATTTTCTGTGTCTATTATCTTTGTGAGTTTCTCGAAGCAAGACCTTATTACCTTTTGCGTGTCTTTATCGTCTATGATTTGTTCAAGAGTTTTCAATGCCGTAGTAAGTGTCAGACATTCGTTCATGGTCAGTCTCAAAGGGTTCTTGAGATGAAGGAAACCTTCGGTAAGAGTCAAAATTACTTTGTTTTCTTCCCAAAATACTTCCAATAAATTGTCCATTGTGTAGGGCGGGAGTCCAAACATGGCAAGAGATTCGATTTCTTTGAGGATACTTTCCCTGGTGCCCCCGAATACTTTTAGCAACTCGTCAATGCCAATCGAGGCAGTCAGATATTTGCCGCCACCGTCAGAAACTCCCAGTTTGGCGATGTAAGAAACGATTGTAAACATCCTGTTGAGTTTAGATATGACTTTGGTATCCTGATTATGGGTCAATTGCGTATCTTTGCCCGGAGCGACAGTTTGAGGAAGCGGTCGAGCGGATTTTTCCAGATAAGTATCCAGGTAGACAGATATTTCCTTTCTCAATTCTTTCGGTTCCAGTATCTCGATCTGGTGCCCGGAAGCGAGAAGGCGCGGTATCGTGCTTTTGTAATTGTTGCTGACGTATGCCTCTACCGTCACGAAGTTGTCTTTTGAAGCCGTCAGCCTGCCTCCGGTCGTCAGCCAATTGTGGATGATGTCGGTTCTTGTGCCGGGTATTTTGACTTTGATGGGCACGATGTTGTCGGGCGGCGGAAAGTCGGGCGGTATCGTCGTATCCCGGCAGAGTCGGCGGACTTGTGTCAGGATATCGCTTCTGACGGGGGCCTCTTCGGTTTGCGACGTCATTTTGTCCAAACGGAAAGTGCGTCTGTTGGCTATGCCGATGTAATCAGCCGGATCTGCATGGCGGTTACCCGACTTTGATGCAACGGTTTTCCGGGCGGTGTCTGCTTTTATTTCGGCAAGGCAGGCTTTGTCAATTTGACACCCGATCAGATACCAATAACCCATTGTAAACTTTAGGTATCCCGGTATGATAAGTCTCTCCATGTCTCCGTATTGACACCCGATCAGCAACCCTTTTTGGATACATTGGTATACTTCGCTCAGGTTGGGGTCATAGGATATCAAAATGGGATCCTGCAGTTCAAAGCTACTGTTGAGGGTATCAAATTTAATGGCGGCCAGATGATTTGTTTCTTTGTCCAAGTCTTGTACGACAATCATCTTGAGGGCAAGGCCAATAACCGCCGTCTCTTCCATGTCTAAATCCGGCAATTGGAAATACAGCTCATTTGGTGCAATGATATATCCGTATTGTTCTTCGCCGGGGATAGATTTTGTTTCTATGGTGATACCGCCTTCGCGCAGTATTTTTTTATCCCTCTCAAACATTTGCCGTCGGTTGGTGTGGCTATCTTTCGGATAGCCGTTCACATTGTTTACTATATAGTCAAGAGAAAGAGGTTGTTTGGCAGAAGAAAGCAGCAAGAAAAGATTGGCTATTCTTTCCTGCTTTGTAGGTCCGCCTTTTTTATCTGATTCCGCTTTTTTGCCCGTGATCACTAATATCAAACCTTTCGCATCGGAAGGGGTATAAAAAACATTAGAATTGTAAATGTAAAAATGCAACGACTAAATAGTAATAAACTTGTCGGTTTGCTTACCCGTATATTTAAGTGAGGCTTTGTTTTGTTAAAAAGAGATGAAATGCGCAATGTGGCTATTATTGCCCACGTTGATCACGGAAAAACGACCCTGGTGGATGCCATGTTGCGCCAATCGTCCGGTTATACCAACCGCGATGAAGTGGACAGGGTGCTTGATTCCATGGATCTGGAGCGGGAAAAAGGCATCACCATTCTGTCCAAACAGGCGTCTTTTGCTTTCGGAGACCGGCGCGTAAATATTGTAGACACACCGGGACACGCAGACTTCGGCGGTGAGGTGGAAAGAGCTCTTACCATGGTGGATGGGGCAATGTTGCTGGTTGACGCCGCTGAGGGGCCCAGGCCGCAAACCCGTTTCGTCTTGAGAAAGGCCTTCGAAGCCGGTCTCAGGGTTATACCCGTCATCAATAAAATAGATAGACCTGATTCACGGATCAAAGAAGTTATCGACGAAACCATAGAACTATTTTTTGATTTGGATGCTCCCGAGTCACAGTTGGATATTCCGTTTCTGTTCGGAAGTTCCAGAGCCGGTTACATTCAAAACGCTCAACCGGAAGAATCTTACCTGCCGGAGCCACCGCCGGAAATGCTGAAAGAGGGCCTCCTTCCGCTCATCGAAGCCATATTTGACTACATACCCCCCCCTTTTTATGAAGAAGGGGTTGGTTTACAGGCGCTCGTAACCAACTTAGACGCTTCTCCTTACCTCGGCCGTTTGGCAATTTGTCGCATAGTGGCAGGTGAAGTAAAAAAGGGTCAGCAGATTACCCATATCAAACGGGACGGTTCGCAGGTTCGCATCAAATGTGCGGAGCTTTTAATGCCACGCGGGCTGGAAATGGTGACTGCGGAAACGGCAAAAGCCGGAGACATCGTCGCAATAGCCGGTTCTGAAGACGTAACCGTCGGCGAAACTTTGGCCGATACAGTTTCCCCCAAGGCCTTGCCGCTTCTTGCCGTGGACGAACCCAGTCTCTCCATGACTCTTGCCATCAACACTTCGCCGCTTGCGGGCCGGGACGGAGACAAACTGACGGCAAGATTCCTGAAAGCAAGACTTGACACCGAAATACTGGGTAACGTTGCCATCAGGGTCTTGTCCACCGACAGGGCGGATACGTTTGAGGTACAAGGGAGAGGGGAACTTGCGCTCGCCGTCTTGGTGGAAATGATGCGCAGGGAAGGTTTTGAGCTTACTGTAGGAAAACCGGAGGTTTTGACAAAGCTTATCAATAATGTAGTTCACGAGCCCATGGAGCGTCTCTTTATTGAGGTTCCCGAAGAGCATCTGGGGGCAGTGACACAGCTTTTGGCAAAAAGAAAAGCCCGTGTGGAAAAAATACAACATACGGAAAGTCAAATAGTCGGTCTGCACTATTTAATTTCAGCCAGAGGGTTGATCGGTATCAGAAACGAATTGCTTACCCAAACAAGGGGAACCGCCCAACTGCATCACGCTTTCGACGGTTACGAACCGTATTTGGGGGAAATAAAAACCAGGAATACAGGCAGTTTGGTGGCAGACAGAACCGGCGTAACAACGGCATACGCTTTGGCAAATTTAGCGGACAGAGGCACCTTGTTTGTGAGCGCAGGAGAAGAGGTCTACGAAGGAATGATCGTAGGGGAGTCCAACAGACCGGAAGATATTGACGTCAATCCCACCAAAGAAAAAAAGCTTACCAATATGCGTTCTTCGACTGCAGACGAACTGGTCAAAGCGCCCCCGTGCCGTCGACTGACGTTGGAGCAAGCGTTGGAGTATGCAAATGAAGAAGAGTGTGTGGAAGTGACGCCGCGAGCCGTAAGGTTGCGCAAAGTCATATTGAATCAATCCATGCGGGCAAAATCAAAGAAAAAAACAGGCTGAGATTCACGTGCTTGAGCGGCGGATCTTTGATTCGTAAACGAAGGATTCTCATTCTGTTGCGTATTTTGAAAATGCTGTTTATCAGCGTAAACGACCGGGTTGTATTCTTTTTGGATAAGTCGGTTCCTGCGCAAATTTTTCTACTATAGTAGTAATACTTGTTCTTCCGGCGGCGTGGCCGAGTGGCTTAGGCAAGGGCCTGCAAAGCCCTGTACCCCAGTTCGATTCTGGGCGCCGCCTCAAACTTTGTTATGTGGACAGTGTTTTATCGCGGTCGGGCAATTTTTGCTGTGCCGTTCCAAAAACCTCTTCTGATTTTTTAACTTTTATGTCCGATTGTGTTGTCGGCAAAGTTGTTTCTTTGGCTAACTATTCTTTTATATTATGTGAAAATAATATTTTTGCTAATTTATCGCATTGTAATGGGTTTTCTTGTCACTTTATATTTTTTGATATTGTTTTATATTTTGTCTTTCCATGACAATCACCGGCCTTTTCTATCCGTTAAGTGATGTGTAAAGATTTAATTGCCAAGAAGGTATGGCTATGTTCATAATCAAAATATTTTCTTTATTGAAAAAATCGGTCAAGCTCTTGCTGTCGGTGACGGTTGTCTTGTCGGCGGCCATACTTTTGACAGTGCCTTTCGTGGTATCGGCGGCAGCTTCTTTGCCGGCGAGCAGTCTCAACATAAGCGCCGTGGTCGGCGACGGGACATCGGGAACCGTCACCAACGGGGCTTCTGCCACGGGTGCGGTCTTGGAGCAACCTTCCGGTGTGTGGGTCGGCAACAGCGGCAGTATCTATACAGCCGATATCCAGGCTGGAACTCTTGACTATATCCCGGCAACGACCGGCACCTATTATGGGCAGTCAATGACGGCGGGTGATATTTATGTGATAGCCGGCGACCCCAGCGGCGTCCAGCCTGCCTCGGGACTCGTTCCGACATCCATTAAGTTCTCAAGCATGAACGATGTCGTGGTGGACAGCTCCGGCAATATTTATATAGCCGATGCCAATGACGATATCGTGGGATTTATTCCGAGTGCCAATGGAACCTACTTTGGTCAATCCATGAAGGCTGACTATTTCTATATAGTAGCGGGTACGGTAACAGTGACGGCTGCTCCGAGTCTGAATACTTTGGCAACTTCTACGGATTTAAACGCCCCCAATGCGATAGCCATCGGTTCCGATGGCTTCTACGTGGTGGGTAACGACGAAGAGGTCAACTTCGTACCTTTTACAACCGGCACCTATTACGGGCAGTCAATGACGGCCGATTATATTTATAAAGTGGCCGGTACATCGGCTACGGCTGGGAACCCAACTTCGGGGACTTTGGCAACTTCCACGGATTTAAACGGTCCGGACGGTGTGGCTGTGGATTCAAACGGGGATGTTTATATAGGTGACAGATACGCCAATGAAGTTAATTTCATTCCTGTGACAACCGGCACCTATTACGGGCAGTCAATGACGGCCGATTATATTTACACCCTTTCCTCTTCGCTCAATCAGCCTGCGGAGTTGTCGGTTGATTCAGCGGGGGATGTTTTTGTTGCCAATATGGGGGCCAACGAAATAGATCTCATTCCGGCGTCTTCCGGCACCTATTACGGGCAGTCAATGACGGCCGACAGTCTTTATGTAATTGCCGGTGACGGTACCGCCGGACTCAGCGGCAACGGATCTTCTGCCACATCGGCCGAATTGGATGGACCGGTTGGGGTCTTTGCCACATCAACCGGCAGTTTTTACATAGGGGATACCACCAACCATGAAGTAAGGGTTGTGGCACCGCCGCCCACCATCACTTCGGGTGCTTCCGCTACTTTTACATATGATTCAGCCGGGAGTTTTAATATAACGACAACCGGTGTACCGGCCAACACTATCAGCGAATCGGGGTCTTTGCCAACGGGTTTGACTCTTACCAACAACGGCAATGATACTGCGACATTATCCGGAACTCCCACGGCAGCCGGAACCTATAGCATTACCATAACGGCAAGCGACAGTAATGGAAGTGCCAGCCAAAGTTTTACATTGACAGTCAATCAGGCATCACAGACAATTTCCTTCACCTCCTCCGTTCCTTCTGAGACATACGGAAGCACAACCAGCTACACACCGGCAGCCACGGCAACGTCCGGTCTCA
>JAJZMK010000031.1 GCA_021798275.1 Actinomycetes bacterium
GTGGTGGAGGTAGTAGTCGGGGCAACCGTGGTAGTTGTAGATGTGGTAGCGGGTGCTTGAGTAGTGGTTGTAGAGGTAGTCGGGGCAACCGTGGTGGTTGTAGATGTGGTAGCGGGTGCTTGAGTAGTGGTTGTAGAGGTAGTCGGGGCAACCGTGGTGGTTGTAGAGGTTGTAGGTGCCGTACCTGATGAAGTCGAGGTTGTCGTTGAGGAGCCTGATGTCCCGTTTGGACTTACAGAATAACTGTCGATAGCCAACCCTGTCCCGTTTTGCCAAATTTCAAAACCCATTTCAACATCTATCAAGTAGTCTGAGCTTGACATATAGCCGCGTTGAACAGAATCCAACGCCAGATCACCGATATTCAAATTGCTGACCGATGTCGTACCTGATGGCGTATAAGCCCCTTGCATAACATAAGAAACGGTTTTCCAGCTAATTCCCTGTTCGTTAGTCTGCGAACCTACCCATATTGTGTAATTGATACCATCAATGGTTGCCGTCCCCACAGGTGATCCACCGATTGGATAAACAGCTCCGTTATAGTTAAGCCATACCATCAATTCTTCGGCATTTGGCTGTGTGTTTGTCGTAGGTGTTGAATTAAACCATATGTCGTAGGCGACATCATATGTACTTGAGCCAGCCACACAGGTGAGTTTAGGTATGGAGTTGGTTGTACCGTTCCAACTGCCGCTACCTCCGAATTCCGTGCTCCCTCCTGCACCTATAGTTCCGTTATAGCTTTCGTTACTGGCGGTAATATCAGAGCCTGACTGGTTGAGAATCACATTGTTGGTAGCGGTGACGGTCTGTCCGTCGGCATACGTCCAATTAATTTTCCAGCTTGTATCTGGCGTCGTACTTGTGTTGGTAACCGTCACGGTCCATTCGAAACCGCCACTAAATGAGGATCCCACACTGTATGTTGCCGAGCATGAACCGCCCGTGTAGGCAAGTTGGGTAGTCTTAACGGAAGTCATAGGGTTACTGGAAGAACCTTGAGAGAAAGTGCTAACTTGTCTCGGCAAGCCATCTTGGTGCTGGCTACACAGTCCCCAGTGACACCCCATGTATACGGACGGATAGCCTCCAGGAGCACCACCTGTATGGTCTATCGATGAACTTGTGACGGTAAAGTCAGGATTCCCGTCCGTTGTGATAGATTCCGGCTTTGTAGAATCCCATTCGTTATTTTGTACAATATAATTTCCGCTCCCTACCATTGATGTCCCAGACCCTGTCAGTGTTGCCGCACCCGTATCTGTAGTAGTTTGCGCATAGGCAGTTGCGGTATTGATAACAGCAGTTGATACCATCGTCACCAGAGATAACATCGCTGTGAAAAGAGCGATGTTTTTTATCCTAAGGCGTTTGGTAAAGACGGCGGAAATAAAATTCTTATGATTAGGTTTCATAGCTCCCCCTCGTGTAAAGCCCCCTACTAATGTTAGCAGGACAATAAATAAACGTAAATAAGAATTTAAATATACCACTCTGAGTACAGTTCATTATTAAGCTATCCTACCAAATGAGCTGTGTCCTTATTTATAATAAAGCCCTCAAACTATAGCCTCCTATCTCTATAAATAGCTTGCAAATACATATCAAATACATATCAAACTGAGAACAAAATACAGACTATTTAAACTGCTGTGAGTTATACCTATATCACCTTATGAGTTTTTGTTTAAATTAAATTTCACTAAGCGGGTACTTCCTAAGCCGAGAGTTTCGCATTCCTAGCGGCAGAACCCAAAGATGCCTGCTTCTTTGGCGGCCGGCTTGACTTTTTAGCGGACGTTTTGTCGGGGACTTGTCCTAATATTTCTTCGGCTTTACTAATTGCCTGGTGCGAGTATTGTTCATACAATTGATATCTACCCAAATTACCTTGATTTAAGGCTTTCTCGGCTATTGTGGCATCACTACCGGCCGTGACTATCAACTGCTGAACCTGACTACTGATACTGACTGGTGGTAGGTTGATATGACTACCGGAAGCAAAGATTTGTTCTACCGCATTTTGTTGTGTGGTGCCTATAACTATATGAGTCTTATAGTAAGCCGCCACCCCGTATAGCCGCATCAATTGAGAACCTGGAGAAAATACGTACAACGGCTCGAGATAAAGTAAAGAATCGGCTATCGGTAAAATTTCTATCTGTCCCGCCACTACTTCCGACCCGGCTTTGTTGAGTTTATTGGAAAGATTAATCAACTCTTTACTGAGGAGAATTTGATTACTCGCCAGTGTTGGTCCCGTAATATTTTTATCCGCAGATATGTTATATGCAGATATTGATCCGAACGTTTTTTCATCGGAAGACACGGTCAAAAAAGACACTATATTTTGTTCAGAACCCGTAGAAGAATATGGAACAAGCGGCTCTACTAAGTAGAAATTATTAGTCCTGCCGTTTTCAGAGGACAAAAATTCATACTGAGGCCTAAATACTCCTTGCATTGTCCTTCGAACCGGAATCTTTTGCTTGAATCCTTTGGTCTCAAATTGTCCGGAAATAGGTACTTGCCAAGCATCGAGAGAATTGTAAAATATAGAAGGACTCCCGACATGATACAGCCCATATATGGCACTTTGCAACACAAATAGATTTTCTGGATATAAAAGATGCTTTCTCAAGGTAGTAGGCATATCTTTAATGGGCTCAAAAAGACTCGGAAATGTTTCCGCATAAGATTGCATTAATGGATCTTTGCCGGGCAGAATGTAGAAATTCATATTTCCTGTTGAGGCGTTTTCAACAGCTATAACTGCGTCTCTAATAAAATTAGATTGAACGTGCAAAACTGAGCCAGACGGCAGAAGAGAAGAGTCCAGAGGTTGGGCATTTGGATAGTACGAACTAGTCGCGTACGCGCTGTCAAGCCAGTATAATTGCCCATTGGATACTACGGGGTAGGGATTATCGGACACCTCTAGAAACGGAAGTGACTTCTGTATCTCTTGAGTAACGTTAGTAATGGGAAGCAATTTAGAACTTGCATTAACTTGATTCGAGAATAGAATACTGGCACTGTCAAGATGGATTGCCGAAGCAAGCCTCACCAAGAACGAATTTAACCCCAATCCCAAACCACTATATGTAGGAGCCAATTTGCTCGTCTTGTTAGCAGATCGATGTTTATCTATTGAACTCTGCGTACTAACGATAGTGTATGTACCGGCAATAGGACTGTAATAAACCATACTTCCTTTATCTGTAAGTGAAAGGCTGGTATCTTGAGTGCTATGTAAATTTAAAAATTGCGGTTTACCTTCCGATGTGACACTTGTATTGCCAGCAATCGCTACTATACCTTGCCCATGGGTATCGACAATGTGATTTACCACCCAACCTTGTCCTTTGCCAGGCTGATTGTTGACAGCTTTTACACTCAGAATGACAGGTACATTGTGACCGCCAATAACGTAGCGATCTGGCTGCGGATTTGTTAAAATATCAGGACTGCCGACACCTTGCAAATCGGTAAGTGTCTGAGATATGATATTTGGATCCCATAGCAGAGCGTCATCGATTTCGGTAGAAAACTGCTTGACGACGCCATAGTTCAAGTCTTGATTGGCAGGGAAGGAAGCCTTGTGGACAGATGAAATACCCGAAGCAAAACGAGTTGCCAAAATATTATTCTTGATACTCGGCAGTTCAAGTGTATTTTGCTGAGGCAGTACCTGGAACGCCTCCAAGACAGCAGGATACACTACTTCCAACGAAAGTACTAGCAAAACCCATATACCTGCAGAAATTATCAATAACGATAGTTTCCTGTGATAGATATTCACCACCAGAATAAAAAATGCCGCCAACGAAACTATCGTTAATAGATTATCTGCGGGCAACCTCACATGTATATCCAAATAGCTGGCACCGGCCACTACCCCGTCATGTGAAAATTCCAAAGTAAATCTGTCCACATAGTAATATGCCCAGGCTCTGAAAAGAGCAAACCCGGCCAAAAGAAGGGAAATGTGTGCCATCGCCCTCGGTTCTACTCTTAGCTTTCTCTCATTTATGTGTATAGCACCGCTCAAAACATGCCCTACCAAAGCTATGATTATCGAAAAAATAATCACTAGCTGCATCCACGAAACTACAAATGTCAAAAAGGGAAGTCGAAAAATGAAATAGCTTATATCTCTGTGAAATATTGGATCGACTTTCCCAAAGGCTACGGCGTGTTCAAATAGCAGCCAGTTTCTCCATTGCCCGGAAGCACCTATTCCGAAGACCAGGGCAAACAAAATAGACACGAGAAACCTTACCGCCATACGTTTGGTCATAAAAGAACGTTGGAAGCTCTGTACATATTTTCTCTCGTATCCGAGTGCCAAAGCAGGAGGTGCGGCTCTCTCGATGAGCCATACATTAACCCAACAGATCAAAAAACCAACCACTATGAATACGGCGCCGAGCCCTAATTTGTAGGCGAGAATAACTTTCCATACAGCACTCATATGATAAGAGCGAAACCATAAAAAATTAATGTAAAAGCCCGATATCCCTTGTAGGATAACTATCAGAACCAGTATCGCAAAAATGGCGACCAGCCATCGAATTCTATGTTTCTTCCGAGGCCTTACCTCTTCTGTTTCGCTTGGGATACGCATCAGCTATTTGACTGTTTGAAGTCTGCCATGATGTAGCATCTGCAACCGGAGTGAGCCGGGGGTGTGAGATGTCCCGTCGGGAAAGATTCTCCGACAACTATGGAAGATATCAAAGAATTATCCTCACAGTCCGGACAGTTCTCCAACTTCGGGTCCATTACCCACCTCAAATGATCCTTTGTGATCGATGCCCGATCATAGACGCCTCGACATGATATAGAGACGACAAAATCACCTACTATACGCTCCAAGCGTTCCCCCCGCAAATCGCGATATATCAAACTTATATGCTCCATGAAATCTTGTTCACTTTGTTGCGATCCGTCATTTTCTAACGTGTTATCCCTGAATGGAGCCGCTACGGGCTCTAGGATTTGCTCCATCAACGACTTGGCGTCGGCAAAAAAATCGAGTTGGAATCTCTCACTTTCCCGAATCGCCAAATTACCATTTTGTCTTTCTTGAAAAGAAAAACCAAAATCATAGATATCTGCTAAAAGTGCACTGATGATCTCCATATCTTTATCGTCCAAAGCTTCGTTTTCCAAAATAGCGTAGTCATGAACACCTATATTTTTATTGACCCTCAGGTTATTCAGCACTACATTTTGATGTTGTCTTATGATTCTCTTTGCTCTTTTGAGCAAAGTATCGCTCTGTTCGCTCAACATGTCGTAAAAACCTTGTACGAAATCTTTGTCGAGTGGGAAATCTGTCTCTCTCAGATCTTCATCCACTATATCGAGGCGCGAGGTATCAGAGGAAATGTCATTTACTTGGCCTTCGTCGCTGACATTACCTCTAAAGCCAGAGTAATCGCTTTCTTCATATTGCACGCTTTGATCTACAAGCTGTGCCACGGCTAGGGAGTCACGTTGCAGAACGGAAATAGCTTGTAGTACCTCCTTGTCCCTACCGGCGCGGATCTGGGCAAAAATAGCATCGATATTGCTTTTAGCATCTAAAGAAATTTCAGCGCTCTTTGCTTCGGCAAGAAAGTCTCCATCCTCCTCTATTATAATTTCTTCATCTAAATCACCCCCTTGGAAACTTGGCTCTTGCTTTTTTATTATTTCCTCCGAGACATCTTCTTCAAAAATGAGCTCTTTGGTATGAGAAGTGGGCGCATCCTCATCGCTATTGTTTCCGGTATCCACGTTTTCCGACAGGATATCTACCCCGGGTTGCAAAGTAGTAACCTCATCATCGGTTTTGGCTGAACTTTTATTTTGTATAAATACAACCGGCAAATCGGAAATGTTGCTTAGGTCTGCTTGTCTCTCGTCAAGGTTGTGGGTATTGCTTACTAAGGAGGCTTCCTGCTCTGTCGAAGTATTCTCTTCTGTTGGAATTTGATACGAAGTTGCCCATCTATTGCCTGAAAAATCGTGCTGTGTACCCAAAATACGAAATCCTTCATCTGCGCCAAAGTCCCAAGTTTCTTCCGTTTGCGCAGACGTGGATTCATGGACAGTATCTGCCTCACTTTCGTCATTGGTCACTGCAGCGTCATCAAAATGAACGGGCTCAAAAAAAGAACCGTCGTTTTCAAGGGACAAAAGATCGGCCATATCAGAATTCGTTTCGCTTGATCTATATAAGGCAAACTGGGGCTTGTTGGAAACATCGTCTGTCGATTGTCCCTCATCCCCGATTATATTGTCTTGGTTCAAATCATAATTTTCACCCAGAACAGACTCCGGTAACGCATCATCGGATCGAGTGAGGTAGTCGATACCTAATGACTCCACGGTATCCGGCTCTTCTACTTCAAGTCTACCTGTTTGAAAAATATCATCATCTTGAGTCAATATTTTGTCTATATTACTATCATGACTATTGATAATACGCTCACTGGCTTCCTTGGCAATATTCTCTGCGTTTGCTAAGCCGGAATTTACTTCATCAACGGCTCGGGCGGTATCTGCAAAGATAGTTTGGAAAGTTTCCAAAGCTGCCTGCATCTGAAGTATTTGACGCGATAGTAGACTTCTGCGCTCGATCAAGTCACTTAAGATGCTCTTTCGTGTTGCTTTAGCTTCCGCTATAATCTCCAAACAATTATCTTTCGTCTCCTGCAATTCCAAAGCGGCTCTATTTTTAGCGTCCTCTATGATCACATCGGCTTCTTTACCCGCTAACGAAGTTTGCTCCGCTAATACCGCTGAAGCTTTACTCAAAATCTCCTCTGCCCGCTGCTGAGCTTGGCTTAGGATATCCCTACTTGCTTCATGAGCTGCCCTTAATACTTTACCTGATTCCATACCAATTGCTCTGGCTAAAGTCTCTTCATCTAGAACAGGGGACTCTGCTTGCTTGAGAGCCTCGGCTAACTTCAATTGCAGATCTGCTTCTCTCCTCAACATCTTATTGAAGTAAAGTTCTATGTCAAATATGAACTCACGCACCTCATCTACGGCATAACCTTTTCTGGCAACGTTAAATTTTTTAGACAACAGACGCGAGATATCTGAACCGCGATCATCTGTTGTATTTCCTTCAAATGACAAATTGTCCGACACGATATTCTAGCCTATGCCCGAAATAGAGCCTATGCTGCAGATTGTCAATTTTTTTGTGCGGCAAATACCATATTTTAATAATTCCACTTAAGAATTAGCTGCCAAACGTCCTTGTGCATGCTCTCCGTTGACGGGAGATATCAAAACAAAAATACCGCACAAAAGATTATGCCACCAACATCATTTTCCATGAACCAGATTTAATTTACCGCCTAATGTCTCCAGTTTATGGATTACTTCTTTGATATTGCTAACGCCGATGATTGTTAGACTACCGTTATTCTTGCTTTGGGCAGAAGCCAAGTTGGCCTGTGGAACAAAAAATATTTTGTCTCCGGCATCCTCGACCGCAACGGTTTTTTCCTTGACCCCTCCTATCGGACCGATCGCCCCATTTATGGACATAGTGCCGGTAGCTGCCACTTTATTATCTTTGATTAAATTCCCGTTATCCAACCTATCCAAAAGACCTAAAGTAAAAGCCAGACCGGCAGATGGGCCGATTATCCCTTCGGCACTTAGATCTATTCTAAACGGTAAACCTGACAGCCTGTAATAAGGCTCACTGCCTCCTAGGTAGGGGGCATAGGCGAGCCCCAGACAACCAAGCGGTTTGCCATGAGACATGAACGGAGGCTCTTTACTTGCGACACTCAAAGAAAGACATCGCGCATCTTCTGCTACTCCGGATGAAGAAAATTTTGTAACTCTGTATATGCCGAGACGAAAAGTTATGTTCCGCTCCTTCCTTGACCCGAATTGGTGAACACCAACGTAAACCGGTGACCCAGGAGTTTTGGCGCCAAGAGCACTACTGATAGAAGCAAAGGTGGTAATTTTATAGCCGTTGATAGTAGATATTATGTCGTTATCGGCCAGATGAGCGGCGGCGGGACTCCCCGGCAAGGGATTGTAGACGAACACACCTGCCGGTATGGCTTTTACGTGATACCCCATCTCTCTAAGTGCTACATATGTCGCAGCTTGGCGCGCATTGTACATATCTATAACGCCTTGTTCTTGATATTGAACTGGAGTTGAAGAGTCTAAAACCTGTTGAGAAGGGTAAATCTGATCGTTTCCATCCAACCAAGCATAGTAAGGATAGTTCAACGCATTCAGCGGCATCAACATGACATCCACCATGTCCACCTTACCTTGATTATGAAGGTCATATTTTTTCGGCAGTCCGATCAATTGCTCTACAGAAAAAGCTTGACCGGGGAGAATGACATAATCTGAAATGCTTATTCTACTAAGGATAAAAGCAACCACAATGACTACGGCAAGGATTGGCAAAAGTATTTTTAATACAAGTGGCAATTTAAATTTTGACGGTTTCTTGATTTGCATCTTTTACCTCATTACGCTTTCCCAATACTTTATAGTTGATATCGGTAAATCTGATATCAACTATAAAGTATTAACATCCTTACTTATACTTGAACATGTCTGCCGATTGCCACTAATCTATTCCTACATCACAAAACAGTACCTCGATTGTACCCATTTTCATCAAGTTTTTAGTCATCTTCAAGACTAGTCGTCTGTACGGTCGGCAACCAATCCCAGATAAATCGACTAAAATACTTCTTTACCCCGCTACTTTGATCTCAAATGGCTTACAGATAAAAACCGAGATAACAAGTATAAGATCTCAATGCTGGGCATTTACAGCATTGCCTTTTATCGCATAATCATGTTTTGGATAATTTTCTGCCCCAATCAACAAGTTTCGATTCGTGCGAATAAAAAACATACTTTAACGTGATGTTATTAAATAAACCTCTGAGCCGTGACATCGACTGTTTTACAAAGTCAAAAGATTATCCGGCTAGAATGGTCTTTGGGCTATGACAGAAATCAAGATAAAACCAAATGACCGGTGATGAAAACGAAGCTCGGTTAAGGGCTCAGATCATGCTGGCTTCGTATGCCAATGATGAACAAAGAGTAAGGGAATTTCTAAACAACCCAGCCCCTAGGTTGAGAGCGTCCGCCCTATCTGCATTGGTTAATATGGAAGCCGCTTGTGAACAAGACGGCCGTATGGCTGTCCAGGATCCTGAGCCGATCGTCAGAATACGCGCCTGTGAACTTGCCCCAAAACTACCAGGAGCAGATTACAAACGGCTATTGTCCGACAAAGAATACACGGTAATAGAAGCGGCATGCTTTGCAGTCGGAGAAATGTCAGATGGTCATGCCGTTCCAAAGCTCCAAGCGATAGCTCTGAAGCACAAGGAGCCCATCTGTAGAGAATCGGCTGTAGCCGCTTTGGGTGCCATAGGAGACAGCAAGGCCATTCCTTGTTTGATCGAAAAATTGAACGACTCCCACAACATAAGACGCAGAGCGGTTCTCGCTCTGTCGGTATTCATCGACGACGACGACGCTTTGGCGGCCATAAGATCCAGGTCTGATGACAGAGATTGGCAGGTACGCCAGATCGTGGAAACCATTTTATTCAAATAAAGGCATCTAAGTAACTGTCATGGTAGACACTGCTATCTTTTTTATTGTCTACAAACGGAAATCGTAAAGATTAGGGACGATTCAGTTTAAACTTTAGCCATATGTGAAAAGTCGTTTAGACTATGTTTCAAGCCGCTTACCACCCGCATCTCGGGATTTTTACAGATATGTATCGGAAGATCTGTTCCATTGGCCAACATAGATCCCAGCCCGTCTAATTTGGCCAGGCCTCCCAGTATGTAAATACCGGATTGGCAAAGATCGTTGGTCAGATCAGGGGGGGTTGAAGTGATTACACTTATTACCCCATCGACTATTTGAGACAAGACTTCATCTACAATAGGCCAGAGCTCAGAAGTCAGGACTTCAACGGAGGCCGCAGCTCCGGTTTGTATATCATGACCGCTAATCACATGGGACTCAACGTCCTCGGATTTCCTTAGTAGCTGTTCTCTGATACGACTGAAAAGAAGAGTACTTGTATTTATCCCGTAGCGTTTAATAAAGTAATTTTTAAGATTATTGTCAATATCTTCGGCACCAATGCCAAGAGAGGTAGAGGAAACGACCGAACCTAAAGACATGACAGCTGCTTCTATACAGCCGGCACCTAGGATAACCACCATGTTACCCATGGGCTCACCGATGGGTAACCCGAGATCGATAGCTGCCGCTATCGTGCTTTCCAAGAAACGGGTTTCCTTGATACCGGCTTCTTTTAAAGATCTTTCCATAGCTCTTCGCTGAACTTTGGTGGCGTCTCCATACGTACTTGATAATACGTAGCTTCTGCCGAGTTTTGAGTATCCAGCTTTCTTGAGCAGATAAGCTACGATCTCACTAGCCAAGGAGAGGTCCTCAATCTGGCCATGGCGAATGGGTCTGACAATTTTGACTTTCCCCGGTGTCTTATTTATTATCTCCAGCGCCTCATTGCCAAAAGCTATCAATCTCGAGGAGTCACGGTCGACTACGGCTATTGTCGGTTCGATAATATATTTTTTGCTTGATCTGTCAGATATTTTTGTTAATGAAGTACCTATATCAAGAGCAAAATACTTACTCAAATTAAATAATCTCCCACAAAATATGGCCTTAGATCACAGGAAGCCGGACGAATACAAACTTCGCTTAAGCCTAACAGACAAAAATGATCTTACGGTATTTTATAACTATTACTTTATACGATCAGGATCGGAGCCAATACCATCAGAACAAAGAGACAGTATAGATTTTTTAGCTCGTTACCATCTATTATGACTTGTAGATAAAAATACCCATCTGGAGAAGCTCTAAAACAACACGACACACCTGACACAAAAGTAAAAAACTCTCCGAGTGATAACAAAATATACACAATTGGAAGTAATATTTTTATCTGTGATAGACCGCTTTGACGAATTTGACGACGACGAAGATGATCCTTCACCGCTCCTACCACGGGACGATAGAGTGTGGCGTCACCCATCCGAAATGGCGGGTAATTTCAACAGCAAAGACGAACGTATCCTCTCACAAAGAAGATGGCTAACCGGAGAGCCCTCCAAGGCGAGCGCTTGGACGGCCGGGATTGTCGGGGCATTATTGGCAAGTGGCTTGGTGCTGCTTGGAACCCATTTGGCAACCGCTCTTTCTGTTAAGCCACCGGCGCCGAAGCACATATCGGCCTCGAAAGTAGCTTCCACACTCCCCATTCTCGGAGCCGTTTCTTACCAAGGGATACCGATAATCGACAATGAGATAGGAACCGGTCTATCTGCCGCTATGGATAAGACCGTCGCCATAGTCACGCAATCCATAGTGTCCATACAGGCTGGCTTTGGCACACAGCAAATTTATGCCGATGGTCTTATCCTTTCCTCCAGTGGGGTTATAGTTACGCCGGCTACCTCTGTACTCGGAGCGCAAAGTATTATCGTCACCACTTCGGGAAGAACTTCTTACGTGGGAAAAATAGTTGGCACAGATAAAAATATCTATCCCTACAACAGCGATTTAGCGGTTATAAAAATAGAAGCAAGCGGTTTAGCCCCGGTCCCACTCGACAACCAAGAACCTTTATCGACCCACCAGTTGGTCATGGCACTTGACGTTCAAAACGGACGAGAAAACGTTCTAACCACCACCATTCACTCTTTGGATACGAGCCAGCCACATCAATGGTCGAGTTTGATAGACTCCATGACACTCAATCCCACCACAGGCGCACTCGTGCCGGGAACCGCAATTTTGGATGATTCAGGCGGAGTTGTCGCTCTGGTCGCAGGAATGAACGGCCATTACCCGATAGCCATACCTTCCTCACTGATCACACCTACAACAAATAACATTATAATGCACAAAAAGATACTGCGAGGATGGCTTGGTATAATCGCTACCGATACGGATGCCGTGGCAAGCAGTCATTACGGACAGCAAGGTGTCTTGATTTCCTCTGTCTATCCTCACAGTGCAGCTGCCAAATACGGTTTGCTAAAGGGTGAGCTTATTTTAAATATTGACGGGGTACAGGTTCACACCGTCAATGCTTTGATGGCCCAGTTGTATACAAAACCACCGGGAGCAAAAGTAGAGCTCGTCCTCCTGCGTAAAAACAGACTTATCGCAAAATATGTCATTTTAGCCGATTCACCTAATTCATTTAAGCAGTGATGTAGCCATATGTCCATACTCGATAATCTACCGGAACAGGGTCGGACTATAAAATACACTTAGGCGTATTTGTCAATGCCTTCAACCCTATTACTTGATCCTCGCTCTTTCCAACTGACAATAATCTGGTACATAAATACGACTTGATTTCTATTGTCGGGAAAAATTCATGATCGTAGTGACATATCTCAAGTTAGCTCTGGCTATATTCTGCCTTTTGGAGATACAAAAGGCGGTGGATTTGGCCTATAATCTTATAGATAAGATAAAGGTGGGTTTATAGGCATGGATGACATAGGGCAAGGAAAATTCGGTGGACCGTTTCCCGACTTCTTTGGCGACCTACTGAAAATGTTAAATACAGGATCACCGATCCAATGGGAATTAGCCGTACAGCTTGCCGAATCAGTTGCCAACGCCGGCTTTGACAGCGGAAGCGACGAGGTGGAGCCGGTTGACAGAATACGTCTTGAAGAACTGTACCCGATAGCGGAATTGCACGTATCTGACATAATGGGAATGGATACGCGCGGCGGACATAAGCCTCTGGCTATATCCACAGTCAACCGCAGCCGTTGGATCAGAACCAACATATCCTCATGGAAACCATTACTTGAAAAAATTGCTCAGGCAATAATAGCTACAGAAACTTTGGAAAGCGAAGATGTTTCCTCCGTTCAAACAGAAGACGTCGCTTTGGCCCCAAATTCAGAGACAGATGACCACCGTGACAAATCTCCGGAGCAAACAAGCTTGAAAAACCAAGACTCGGAAAATACAGCAACGAACAAAGAAGGTTTGAATCTCGATGGGCTGGATCTGGAAGGACTGGGACTGAGTGATTTGGCCAATATACCTTTTGATCTGAGTATGCTCTCCGGAGAAGAAAGAAGCACGTTGAGCGCCGACGAAGAAAATTCGGTATCCGAAGAGTCAAACGACCAGTGGCCCTTGATGTTATCACAGTGGGCACAGGTAATAGCCCCCACAATGTTGGCTATGCAGATAGGCTCCATCATGGGAAGACTGGCAAGATATTGTTTGGGTGGATACGATTTCCCGCTTCCCAAAGAAAACTCAAATGAGATAGTTCTGATACCGCAAAATATTAAAAAATTCTCTTCGGATTGGAGTATACCTCTCGCAGAATGTGAGATATATATAGCTGCCGGCGACATAGCGCTTCAAGCCATCCTTAGCCGGGATCATATCAGAGATTACTTAACAAATCTTTTGGTATCTTACGCTCAACACATCAATCCCGATCCGTCAGTACTGGAAGAAAGGATCAGAGGCCTCAGTCAATTCGACATACCTAATATGACCCAAATTATGAGTGACCCCACTATTTTTGACGAATCGAGAGGCTCGGACAAACTGCTTCGGATCAAGAAAGAAATTGAGACTTTCACAGCTGTATTACTAGGATATGCGGACTGGGTTTCAGACGCCGCAAGCAAGCGTTTGATTGCCAACAACACTGCCATCAAAGAAGCTCTGAAGCGCCGACGCGTAGAGCGCGGGCCAGACGAGCGGGCTGCCGAAAATTTCTTCGGCCTGAACTTAACTCAAGATATTCTCGAAAAGGGATCCGCTTTTATCAGCGGCGTACTGGAAAGAGGTGGCGAGAGCGAGCTTGCAGCCTTGTGGACCAAAAAAGAGTTCTTGCCGACATCCAACGAAGTGGAGGCTCCCGGGTTGTGGTTGGAAAGAATACGGCTTGACATCGACTTATGATGTCTGTTGTCACTCAAACCGGATATGAATCGCTATTTGCTTTGCGTTCAATATATTAATTTATTCACCAACAGGATCAGCAGCGCCAAGATTCCATTCCAGTAAAAGATTTTCCCTTTCGGCATCTCGAACGATACGTTCCTTGTTTCTCCTGAACTGTGGATCGTGAGGTGGAAGAAGTTCCAGGCGCTTGAGAGCCCTAAACCTAAAAGCTTCCACGAGAGATCTATCCCCGTACTCTGAATAGATCTCATAGTGTGGGGCAACCGGCCCTAGATAATCTATACGTACATGCCCTGCATATTCCATAGTCATATTGCTACTTCTCCGTATTGTATTTTAAATTTATAGATAAGCTTTGCTTAGCCTTCCAATATCCTAGGCTCTTTTCTGGCAAGACATCGATAAAATATAACAATAAAATACCGGTTACGCCTGTAACAATAAAGACACAGAAAATTTTGGCAAACGTCATTAAAAATTATTTACAGCTTTACAGAAAACTTTCTATTCGTAAGAAGTCTTCTTGAACACACGGAGCTGTTTATGGGCAATTCCATGCCTATCTAACATTCATATAACAGATAATTCACTTACAATTCACTATGACAACCCAGTTTTATCATGAAATTTTAATGTTTCCCCTGTAGCATGAGGTGAAAGTAAGCTATTTACCCATATAGTACGGCAACGACTCTATATGGATATATAATATATGAATAGACTTAGATAGGTGATCGTTATGATGGACACTCGTTGGATGGCTGACGGAAAATGCAGAGATCTACCTCCGGAGACTTTTTTCCCGAGCGATGGTGTAGGGGTAGATGTCGCGCGAAGAATATGCAAAGATTGCCCCGTTAAATCTCCCTGTTTGGAATATGCTATTGCCAACCATATAGACCATGGTGTCTGGGGCGGTGCTTCCGAACGCGAGAGGCGCAGAATAGCCAGACAAAGACGTCAGGTTTATCTAAGTGCCGGCAACCCTGCCTATAAAGGCTAATCTTTCTCACTTCCCGCTTATAATGTCTGACATATGTTCGAATGTGTCATAAATATAAGCGAAGGCGTGAATGTTTCTGTAATCAGGAAATTGGCTCTTGTTGCCGGAAATTCTCTTTGTGATATTCATGTAGATAAAATCCACAACCGTAGCGTATTGACACTTGTCGACGCAGACATCTTGCAACCTGTCAAGATGGTTACAAAGCTTGCCGTAGAATCAATAGATATTTCCCGTCACCAAGGCTTACACCCGCGCTTTGGTGCCGTTGACGTAGTACCTTTTGTACCCTTTACAAAGGGATCTATTACCAAACAAGACCTAACCCCGGCACAACGGCTCAGAGATGACTTTATCAAATGGGCCAAAGAGGAACTCGGGCTTGCCTGCATGCCTTACGGCTCCGAGCTCTCCTTACCCCAAGTCAGGAAAATACTAAAAGACCCTGTTCAAAACATCAAAAGGCACCAAACGGCAGGCGTTACGTGTGTCGGAGCGAGGCAATTGCTCCTGGCTTATAATCTCTATATAGGCCGAGGTAACGGGGAAAGAGCGGCCTTTATCGCCAAGCAAATAAGAGCCCGCGACGTGAGGAGCCTGGGGTTCTGTCTGCAGGGAGAAGATCAGGTTTCCTGTAATATCGTAGACCTAGAATCCTGCGGCCCCCAAGAAGTATATGAAAAGGTCAGCCAATATGCGAACGTCACAAAAACAGAGCTTGTAGGTTTGATACCTCTTGGACTATTCGAAAGGACCGATCCCACATACCTTGATAAGCTCGATATATCCTATGAAAAAACTATAGAATACAGATTGTCGCTGGATGAGAAAGAAAGGCACGAAAAGATACTGTCGATCCTGGAAAAACAGATCTAGCCATAAAAATCCGATAATCTATTATCAAATTCGACATATCTACTAGACGTCTTTAAAAAAACAAAAGACACAAAACAGCTTATTGCCGTTTATGCAACCGGTATTACAGCTCTCTTATCGGCAACATCAAAACTATGATGCCAGGTATTTTGTGGAACCTATAAGACGTTCTCTTCTCAGTTTACGTCTTTCCCGCTCGCTCATGCCACCCCAAATCCCAAACCTCTCCCCTGTCTTCAGGGCGTATTCCAGACAATCTTCTTTGACAACGCAGCCTTTACAGACAGTCTTTGCTTCCCTTGTGGATGCCCCTCTCTCCGGGAAAAATAAGTCCGGATTGACACCCATACAATTGGCTTTCACATACCAGCCCTCTTTCGTAACGGGGTTGAAGTATTCACCAAGCAGCATGTTGACCTCCTTATACCTGGCAACGGGCACCGGGTTATAATCAAACAATTCTAAATTACAAACGTGAAATTACACGTATCGTATTATCATTACCGCTTATAGCGGTAAATGCAAGTGTTTTTAAAGAAAAAATACGATTGTTACAGATTTGACATATACCTAGCCCGTTTACAGGTATTTGCACAGATACAAAAGTTTGCTCACCCCAGACTGTTATATCGCTACTTGGACTCTCTGGTCTTGCCGATACCTCAAAAACACGGATTATAGATCCAAACAAGCTACCTAAATGCCCCCAAAGCGAGCATTTCAGATGGTTTTGACCATAGGAAGTACGGCTTGAATAAAAGAATAATTTTTTTCCAAACAATTTTTAAAAAGTTATATTGGTTGCTCATTAAGCGCTAACGTAATAAATAGCTTGGTCAAAGTCGCTTACAAGAGCTACGGCACTATGACCGGAACATAAAGATAACATAAGATGAAAGGCTTACTGTGACCACACTGAATACAGCGCCCGGGGCGCCTGTGCCAGTAGGAATCGAGAAGAGTAAAGTAAGGGGTGGTCCTCCCAGATCACAAATTACGAGAACTGACCGGTGGTGGATACAACCCCTGTCGATTTTTCTGGGGCTTCTGGCATTCATAGTATACGCTACTTGGGCAGCCTTGCGAAACGGCCATTTTTATGCCGGAAACGTAGGAAGGGACTATCTATCCCCGTTTTATTCACCTTGTCTGACTAACTCCTGCACCACCAACGGCTATGTATGGGGAGGGTGGTCCTGGTGGAGATTGTCACCGGCTATCCCCATATTGATCTTCCCTCTGAGCTTTAGACTCTCTTGTTATTATTACCGCAAAAGTTACTATCGATCATTCTGGCTGTCTCCGCCGGCTTGCGCCGTACCTGACGCCGGATCGACCAAAGAATCCGGAATTAGAGCAAAATATAGCGGCGAAACAAAATTCCCGCTTATCCTCCAAAATATACACAGATACACATGGTATTTTGCCGTTATCTTTGCAGGTATATTGACGTTTGATGCCGTAGCGGCTTTCCGTTTCAAAAACGGAATAGGCATGGGACTAGGAACACTGATATTTATTATCAATGCTTTATTGATATGGGCTTATACACTTGGCTGTCATTCCTGTCGCCACTTATGCGGCGGAGGCTTGCGTAAATTTTCATCCTCACCGTCTAGGCATTTTATCTGGAAAAATATAGTTACCAAATTCAACGAGCATCACCAACTATTTGCTTGGCTATCCTTGTTTTGGATTGCATTTGCCGATTTTTACACCTGGCTGGTTGCCACAGGCGCCATTCACGACCCGAGGTTTTTTTGATGAATGAGAATGAAATTGAAACCCATTCCTTTGACGTATTGATCATAGGAGCAGGCGGAGCCGGTCTCCGGGCCGCCGTTGAGGCAAGTGCCATGGGAGCAAAAACCGGGGTAGTCTGCAAGTCTCTCCTTGGTAAAGCCCACACGGTGATGGCCGAAGGAGGCGTGGCCGCTGCTCTAGGCAACGTCTGGCCGGAAGACAACTGGAAAGTTCACTTCAGGGATACCATGCGCGGTGGTAAAATGCTCAACAACTGGCGTATGGCCCAATTGCATGCCCAGGAAGCCCCGGACAGAGTTATGGAACTTGAAGAATGGGGAGCACTTTTCGACAGAACGCCGGATGGGAAAATCCTCCAGCGAGACTTCGGAGGACACCGTTACGCCCGTCTTGCTCACGTGGGAGACAGAACCGGTTTGGAACTATTGCGTACCCTACAGCATCGATCCGTCGATCAAGACATAGAAGTTTTTATGGAATGCAAAATTTTCAGGCTTCTTACGGACGACTCCGGTAAAGTAAACGGCGCTTTGGGTTTTTGGAGAGAAAACGGAAAATTCGTGGCCTTTGCCGCCAAAGCCGTTATCATCTGCTCAGGAGGAGTTGGTAAGACGTGGAAAATCACTTCCAACTCCTGGGAATCTACCGGAGACGGTCAGGCTCTAGCTCTTTGGGCCGGAGCCGATCTCATAGATATGGAATTCGTACAATTTCATCCCACCGGCATGGTTTGGCCCCCATCAGCTAAAGGAATCCCGGTTACA
>JAJZMK010000112.1 GCA_021798275.1 Actinomycetes bacterium
CTTACAAAGCATTTAATGGCATGTTATCATTATTCCAAGCAGGAACGGAACCCAAATCGACGCAAAATAACCTTACGGCTTATGGCAGCGGGTTCTTTTCCCTATAGGCCTTACTCGGAACTTATATCAAATTATTTGTCATCTGCTATCAAACAATGCATAAACAAAGAGTGTAGCAAGCCAGAATATTTATTTATATATCAGCATAATGCAATATAGTCGCTGATCTTTGAATATGAGTAGCTTCTTATTGACGGAGCTTTTGATTCTAGAGGCTTACCCCAAGTAATCCGGCGACTTCTGTAACGTTGATACCGCTTTCCGCCGTTTCGTCAATTATCTGTAAGGCTTGCGGGGTATTCAGATCATCATCTAACAATTCTCTGACTTTGCGAGCAAAGGGCTCTGTCTTTTCCGGGATAAGTTTTTTGCCAGAAGAAGCCTTTTTCCACATATCCAGTCTTTCCTCTGCTTCCTCCATCACCGAGGAGCGCCATTCCAGGGAATTTCTGTAATGATTGCCGATGAGAGCCAAGCGGATCGCCGCAGCCGAATGTTCTTTCAAGAGTTCAGAGACAAAAACCAGGTTGCCGAGAGATTTCGACATTTTCTCCCCATCTAACTTTACCATCGCAACATGCATCCAATGACGGGAAAACAGATTTCCGGTTACGCTTTCTGATTGCGCCGTCTCACATTCATGATGTGGAAAGATGAGGTCTGTGCCACCTCCGTGAATGTCGATAGTCTCGCCCAATTCCCGTAAAGCAAGAGCCGAACATTCTATATGCCACCCGGGCCTTCCCGCTCCCCATAAGGACTGCCAACTCGGCTCATCGGGAAGTGAAGGTTGCCACAGGACAAAGTCTAAAGGATCCTCTTTATAGGGATCTTCGGGATGGCCGCCGCGCTCTTTGGCCAGGGTGAGCATTTCCGGACGGGAAAGATGACTGATCTGTCCAAAACGTTCAAAGCTCGAAACATCAAAATAAACTGAGCCACCTGCCGTATAGGCATAGCCGGCTTCCAAAACCATGGCAATGAATCCCAATATATCATGAATAGCAGAAGTTGCTCTTGGCTCTCCGTAACAGGCAAGCAAGCCCAAAGCGTTCATATCCCGCTGAAAGCGCGCTACTTCCATGGTGGCCAAATCCAAGTAATTGACATTCAATTGTCTTGCTTTAGCCAGTAAATCATCATCAACATCAGTTATATTTCTTACACATCTGGTTTCATAACCTTTGTCACGCAAGTGTCTTTGTAAAATATCATAAGTCAGGTACGTAGTTGCGTGTCCGAGATGAGCGGAATCATATGGCGTAATACCACAGGTATACAATTTAACAATTTTATTCGGCCTAAAGTCTTTAATGTCTTGCGTAGCCGTATCATAAATGCGCATTGCCACAGGTCTTTGCTGTTCAGTATTATCCATTTTTCTTTTAAGAATATCCTTTATAAATATATTGTTATCATGTGGTCTTAGATAAGCCGCCTATGTTCAGAATAACATGTGCTTTATATTTTATGTTCAGATTGACCAATACGGCCGTCATCTGTTCAATAGGCCCGGCATTGGCCAATGTGCCGCAATCTAGCGGCCTAAGCCCTTCCACGGTACCGACAAGTTGAGCCGTCTTTGCCGTTGTCTCACTGTCATCCGAGCAAATCAAGACATCGGCTTGCAGGAGAGCAGAAATGTCGGCTACTTTAGCGGCCGGTAAATGCTGAAAAGCTATAGAGACTTTGGTCTCGGGAAGTAAAGCCTGCATTTCCGCCGCCATCGATCCCCTACTTGGTATCCAGGCGTGCAGCTCTCTCCCCACTTTAGTCATGGCATTTACCATCGAGATCAGTACCTTACCCTTAAGATCTGACTTTAATCCTTGCAATACTTGAAGTGCCGCTTCGGCAGGAGCTGCACAAATCACGATATCGTTTTGAGCGGCTTGTTCATTTAGAGCCGGCTCCAGTAAAAGATTCTGATCAGGCCATGCTGTCTTCAGACCTTCTATGATCTGACTACTTTTTTCCAAAGATCGCGAACCCAATTGCACATTAATGCCCGATGATGCCAAGCGGAGCGCTACCGCCTGCCCTGCCGGCCCTGTAGCGCTGATCATTCCTATACGCACGGTTTCCTCTTTCTATCGTGTAATAGAGTTTAACTTACCAAAAGACTGATGATGTATAAATAGACACGGGGAATTATCCCATCGCCATAAAAGAACAAACTCTTTTTACAGCTATATAAAATAGCATTTACTTATATCAAAAAGCGAATTCGGCACCACAGAGTGCCTGTCAACTCTTAGCCAGAACGTTTTTTAACTTTAGAGCCGACAGTGTCTGAAATTGTTTTGATATTTTGGGTATCTATTGGACCAGATCAACTCGTTCTGTCTGCTGCGGGGACTCTGAGCGGATATATGTCGGGTTTTGGGTGTGGGTTTTCTTTTTCTGAAAAGAAAACAGGGCAAACAGTAGGTAGAGTGTCATTGTGGCGAAGATCAGGACCGATGAGCCTACTTTGTTCAGATATACGACACCAAAAACGCCGGTAAGAGCGGCTATCAGATATTTTAGCTTGAAAGTGTCCAGCTTACGGGAAATCAGCCACCCGCCAAAAACGCCGGGAATTCCCACTATCACCAATATCGCCGACAATTTGAGATCAGGTCTGATAAAAATGAACTCAGCCATCGCTCCGAGGAAAGTAACCGGTATCGCTTGCAGTAAGTCGATCGTGACCAACTCCTGCATGCTCATTTCCGGAAAGCACAAACTCAGAAAAGAAATGATCAGTGATCCTGATCCTATCGAAGTAATACCAAACAAAAGGCCGGAAATGACTCCGAGAATAAAAAGTGAACCTTTCATAATAGGCGACAACAAGATAGGAATAGCACTGTCGCTGCCACGGCCTCTGAAGGGCTTTGTATATTTCTTATTTTCATTAAAAGCTAAGTCATTCACAGAAATAGAGTTGTCAAAGTAAACTCCTTTTCTAAGTCCGCGATATTGACGAGCAGGAGAGTTGATACCATTCTGTTTCAAATTGCGGCTTTGAACCTGCGCATATGCTAATTTTTTACCTTGCCTACCAGAACGCTTTTGTAGTGCCGAAGCAAGAAGTGCTGCTGAACATACGCTGAGTAAAATACCGAGAGTAATATTGAGATACTTGGGAGGTAAAAGGCTTTTGACTGTTTGGGCAAATACCCAAGACCCCAACAAGACCGAGGGAATAGCTCCGGCCAAGATATAAGCTACGACTTTATAATTGGCAAACGATTTATTTCTTAAATACAGACTGGCTGCCGCCGATCTAAGTAGCACGGAGGCCGTCATATTGGCTGTTATGGCTTTTAACAATTTGACGCCGCTGAAAAAAGTCAAAAAGGGCACGGTAACCGCTCCGGCACCGTTACCACCCAGACCAAGCAGCATGCCTGCCAGCAAAGCGGTCAAAACGACACCCAACGTATTCAAGTCAACACCTTTTCTCTCCGGCAACTAATCTTTACTAATCCTATCATATATATATGAATAGTATGAATAAAACAGCAAATCTATATTTTCTTGAATACGTTAAATAAAAGTAAAAAATTAGTTATGTTGACCAGAAAATAACGCCAATTAAAAACATCGCCGCCATGGAACATTTCAAAGATAAAAAGTGCAGCTTACTTAGATTTACTCAAAGCTTTAATAATTTTACTAAACCTGTATTGCGCTATATATTAGATATTGCGATATGGTATTTCTCAATTTGAAAGTAAAATTAGCTATCAATGAATACCCGTTATAGAGATCTTTGCAATACGGCGATATCTCGAAATATTTCCATCACCATTTTAGCCCGATATCATGAGCACATTTGACGGCACGATTCAATATCGCGGCATCGCCTCCGGTGCGCTCTCCTGTTTCTTGGCTGTTTCTTGTATGACTATGGTCATCTCCCCCAGGCTTACCCGACGGAGTTAAATCCCAATTACCACAGTTCTCTTTGGAAAAAATCACAAAACACTACAATGAACTCATTTGATTTATGTGGATAAATTCAAGTAAACAGCTAACAAAGTTTAAGGCAAATACCTTCGCTGACAATTCAACAGGTATAACTAAAACTTTCTATAAGTTCCATGCAGATAATCATACTTAGAAAAACAGATCGACTGTAAATCATGCTTTGGTGGCAGATAGTACATGACAACTTATAGAGGTCCCGTATGTAGATACGAGAGCCTAGATTAATTGCCATATTGTCTGATAAGTGAGATTCTAAGTTAGGAAATTTGTTCTTCTTGTAGCTTTTAGTTTGCCTGCGAGGATGATAGTTACTATTGTTCCGACAAACAATGCCTAGACATATGCATCAATCCACAGCATGAGTGCTGTGGATAATAATAAGCCGCCGATTTATTTGAATCCTGTAGTTAGGCTTTCAAAACCTCGAATCTTAGGTCCTAGTAAAACAGTGTTTATAAAAATACTTATCTATATAGCTTGTATTTCTTCGAGTTGCCTGATATCTTTCTGCAATTTCCTCAATTCGTCACGAAGCAGAGCAGCGTATTCAAATCTCAGTTCGGCGGCAGCCTGATGCATTTCGTCTTGAATAACCTTAGATAACCTTTGCAGATCTTCTTTGGAAGACATCTCGTTGCGCTCCATACCATGACCTCCCGTCAATTGGGCAGCCACCTGAGCCTGAAGACGTAAAGACCTTTTTGTCTTCCCGCTAGCTGCCCTGACGCGTCCTGCGGAAGTCGAGGTATCGATATCGATACCGGACTCCGACCTAAACTGTGCGACAAGATCTGTCACTTGCTTCTTGACGCTTTGCGGATCTATGTTGTGTTCTTTATTGTAGCGAATTTGCAATTCGCGTCTTCTCTCAGTCTCTGAGATAGCTTTTCTCATGGAGTCGGTTATTTTGTCGGCATACAAGATAACTCTGCCTGAAAGATTACGAGCCGCTCTACCCATAGTCTGAATAAGAGATGTAGCAGATCGGAGAAAACCTTCCTTGTCGGCATCCAATATCGCTACCAGAGAAACTTCCGGGAGATCAAGACCTTCCCGCAATAAGTTGATTCCGACCAAAACGTCAAATATCCCAAGTCGCAAGTCCCGTAAAATTTCTATCCGTTCAATGGTATCTATCGTTGAATGTAGGTACCGGACTTTTAAACCCGATTCCAATAAATAGTCGGTCAAATCCTCGGCCATTTTTTTTGTCAATGTCGTAACTAAAACACGCTCTCCTCGCTCTGTTACCTTTTCTATCTCACCGATAAGATCATCGATCTGTTTTTTTGTCGGCTTGATAACGATTTCCGGGTCGATAAGGCCTGTTGGTCGAACTACCTGTTCGACGATATAAGCTGAATTGGTCAATTCATACGAAGACGGCGTGGCCGATACAAAAATAGCCTGAGGAATTTTTTTTTCAATTTCTTCAAATCTCAAAGGTCTGTTATCAAGAGCGGACGGCAACCTGAAACCATGCTCTACAAGTACTTCCTTTCTGGAGCGGTCACCGGCATATTGGGCATGCAATTGGGGAATTGTAACGTGACTTTCATCGATCACGAGCAGCCAGTCCGGGGGGAAATAATCAAGCAACGTATAAGGAGCCTCTCCGGGAGAACGGCCGTCTAAGTGTCGGGAATAATTTTCGATACCGCTACAATGACCTATTTCATGCAGCATCTCCAGATCGTGTTCGGTACGCATTTGCAGTCTTTGTGCTTCCAAGAGCTTATCTTGGGCCTTGAACTCGGCTAATCTGACCGCCAACTCTTCTTCTATCGACCGAATGGCGGCTCTCATCCGTTCATCACCGGCCACATAGTGGGTGGCGGGAAAGAGAACCACCTCTTCCATGTCGACACCGAGTTCACCGGTCATAGGATCAAAGCGCGTGATCTGTTCTATTTCATCACCAAATAGAGTCACACGAACCGAAGTCTCGTCGTAAGCGGGATGGATTTCGAGTGTGTCTCCCCTCACTCTGAACTTTCCTCTGGCCAATTCCATATCGTTGCGTTCGTAATGGATATCGACCAGGCGCGACAAAACTTCTTTTTGACTTATCACCGACCCCTGTTTTAGCTGCAGAATTTGACTTTGGTATTCCTCGGGAGAACCGAGGCCATAGATACAAGAGACCGAGGCCACGACAACTACGTCCCTCCTTGTCAGTAAAGCAGAAGTCGTCGAATGCCGCAAGCGGTCGATCTCGTCGTTGATGGCGGAGTCTTTCTCGATATAAGTGTCACTTGCCGGTAAATATGCTTCCGGTTGGTAATAATCATAATAAGAAACAAAATATTCCACCCTGTTGTCCGGGAAAAACTCACGCATCTCTCCCGCCAGCTGAGCCGCCAGAGATTTATTCGGTGCCAAAATCAAAGTGGGCTTTTGTACTTCTTCGATAGTCCAAGCAATGGTGGCACTTTTACCTGAACCGGTGATCCCAAGCAGAGTCTGATACCTGGCTCCGGCTTTGATATTCCGGGAAAGGTCTCTGATAGCGCCAGGCTGATCTCCTGCCGGACTATATGGAGCCGATACTTTTAAATCTGTCACAGATAAATGTTATACGACCCCAGATGAGATCATATAACACCTCATGGCATTTTATTATTAAATATCTCTATTTCAAACCCTCTGATGTTACGAAAATAATCCTACATATAACGGGCAGATAGCTAAAAAAATAATTTATTCATCAATTTTTAGGAAATGATCCGCCAATATATCCGTTAGCCATACCACAAAGGTAATTGGGCACGGATTGCCCGACGACTTGGCCATGGAAGGCCCTAACAAAATGCTTAGGTGAAACATGGCTAACGCTATTCAGACGATTAACGTTTTGGGCTTTGCTCTGAACGCCATCAATGAACGTAATCAGGTTATCGCCAACAATATCTCCAATGAAAATACGCCCGGTTACCAAGCTAATGTAGTGACTTTTGAAAACTCTTTGGCCAATGCCTTACAAAGCGGAGGATCGGCTTCAGCTTCAGTGACGCCGGAAGGGCTGGCGTCTTCCTCTAACGGCAATAACGTAAATCTACCAGGCGAAATGGCTTTGGAAGTGCAAACAAATCTGGAAAACCAATCCGTAGCTAATTCGCTCAATACGGAATTTTCTATTTTATCAACGGCAATTAACGGATAGGAAGGATAAAAGCATATGTCAATGTTTCCATCCATCTCCATAGCGGGAAGCGGTCTTTCGGTAGACCAAACATGGATAGATGCCGTCGGCGGAAATATTGCCAACGCCCAAGATCAAGTCACTCCGGGACAACCCGTTTATAGGGAACAATCAGTGGTTGCCGTGCCCGTGGGTGGTACTTCCCCACTCGGACAACCAACCGCCGGTAACGGAGTGGCGGTGCAAGAAATTGCGGTCAGTAACGGGAAAGGGGTACTTACTTATAATCCGACAAACCCTTTAGCAAATAAGCAGGGTTATATAGTCACACCAAATATCAACATCGGACACGAGTTGACTTCCCTTGTCGAAGCCCAAGTCAATTACGAAGCTGACGCTACCGTATTGCAAAACTCAGACACGGCATACAAAAACGTTTTATCGATTAAGGCATAGATTATGATACCAGCAATTCCAGCGATAACCGCAACCCATATAACCCCCCCGCAACAGGCAGCGGGCTCTCTCGGACAAAGCTCCGCTTCATCTGGAGGTTCCTTTGCCAACGTACTTGGTTCAGCCATCGACCAAGTGAACCAAACCATGTCCAACGCCAGTACGTTGGAACTCCAAGGTGCCACCGGACAGGCCAGTGTCGCCAACGTAACCGTCGCCGCTTCAGAAGCCCAGCTTGCCGTTCAATTGGTCGCCAATGTCCGAAATGAAGGCGTTACCGCTTTCAACTCCATCATGTCTATGACAGCAGGATAGAGCTATGGCCGTTCAACCCTTTGAAGCCGGGTCAAACAGAACAACTGACGCAATGAGGCAGGGGCGTCAGCTGTTATCTGGGTTTAGTACCGGACAAAAGACCATTACGGTTTTATTCGGGGTAATCCTGCTTCTCATAATCTACTTTTTCTCCACTCATTCTTCATCTCCAACTTATGAAACGCTCTATGCTAATTTACAGCCATCACAGGCCGGACAGGTGACGCAAAAACTGAGCGCCTCCGGAATCCCCTATCAACTTAGTGACGGGGGGGCCACGGTCTTGGTTCCCACACAAGACGTCAACCAAGAACGGATAGCCTTGGCCGAAGCTGGCTTGCCGTCTGGTAACACGATCAGCTTCCAGACATTGGCGGCAACTGGGATAACATCATCGCAATTTGTACAAAATGTCGATTATCAGCAAGCCCTGGAAGGACAACTTGCCTCCACTATCGAATCCATACAGGGCGTTAGTAACGCCCAGGTTTCTCTCGTTATGCCTTCCAATTCCACGTTTGCCATCGGCAACACCCAGACTCCTACGGCATCGGTTTTAGTTGATCTAAATAGCGGTACTACCCTGTCTTCATCCCAAGTTCAAGGGATAGTCCATTTAATATCTTCGGCCGTACCGAACCTATCTCCAAGTAACGTAACCGTCGTGGACAACAATGGAAACGTTTTGTCCTCCTCGAGCGGCTCTATATCGGCTAGCAGCGACCTCAACGAAGAAAACACTTACGACAGCACATTATCTGCCACCTTGGACAATTTGGTTTCGCGCGTGGTTGGTAATAATAACGCCTCAGTACAGGTACATGCCATTATGAACTTTAATCAACTAAGTAGTACCTCCAATGGTTTTGAAGTCGGAAAGAACGGTAAACCTATTACCGCTCCCACTTCTGTAAACAAGACCAAAGAATCTTTCAGCGGTACCGGAGGCCAAGCCGCAGGAGTACTCGGTGCCGGACAACCTCCCACTGTTAACAATCAGAACGGCAAATACCTCTCCACACAAAGCCAAACCCAAAACGCCGTCGGTAGTGTCACTCAGGTAGTGAAGCAAGCACCGGGACAGGTAGTAAAGACCTCAGTGGCCGTACTTGTCAACTCTTCCAAAGTGAAAACGTCACAAATTCCCCTCATTAAGTCTTTAATTGCCACGGCAGCCGGATTGAATTTAAAAGCAGGCGACACCATAGTCGTAACGGCGTTGCCGTTTGCCGCTCCGCCAAAGCAACTTGTGGCCACCAAGGCTTCCATGACGGCATCGCTTTTCTCCCATCTGCCTACTCTCGGACTTCTGATCCTCATCTTGTTGATGTTCTTTTTGACACTGAGAGCGGCTAAGAAAAGAAAACCCGTTTTCCAGGAAATTCCGATGTCTCCCGTCGCCCCGTTGATGCAAGGAGACAACCCAACCATAGAACTACCGGCTGTTGCGAGAAACCAAGCCAACATGCTCAGCCAGGTGGACTCGCCAGTCACCCCGGACGTCGAATCATATATTCAATCGAGTCCCGATGAAGTAGCAATGCTGATGCGCAATTGGTCAGAGGAAAAAGGCGGGAAAAAGTAGGTACACATGAGTGAACAGATGACAGCTACACAGCAAATCACTGCGGTCTCCCCAAGCGGCTCTGACGCGTCAGGTAACGACAAAAAAAAGAGCGATGTAGACAAGTCAGGCAAGATTCGCTACGAAGATCTGACCGGAATTCAAAAAGTTGCTATCGTACTTGCACAACTAAAGCCCGATACCTCGGCCAAGTTAATGCAGGCCGTAGGAGAAGAACAGGCTGTCATGCTGGCCACAGAGATGGTGAGACTACCATCGTTGAATCGAGAGACCGTAACAAGGGTTCTGACAGAGTTTGTCGAGAAAGTCAACACAACAAGATCAATAGGCCAAGGAGGTATCAGTCAGGCCAAGCAACTGCTCGCTGCTGTAGTCGGCGAAGAAAAAGCGCGAGAGATCATGTCCCAACTACAGGGCAAGGTTGCTGTGGGGCCGCTGGCATTTTTATCACAAGCCGACCCCAAACATGTAATACCTTTCTTGGTAGATGAACATCCCCAGACTGTGGCGGTCATACTTGCTCATATGCCCCCCGATGATGGGTCACTGCTTCTTGACGCCATGCCTGCCGATTTTAGAGCCGAGGTTGCATTACGCATCGCTACTATGGACAAGGTCTCTCCGGAAGCCATCAGCGCAGCCGCTCAACAATTGGCCAACAAACTAAAAGGTGTCGGTTCCTCTGTGGCTTCTGCTCCTGGTGGTATACCAACTTTGGTTGAATTGCTAAACAGAGCAGATGGATCCACGGAAAAACAGGTATTGGCCGAGTTAGACAACCGCGATCCGGAATTGGCCGAAGCTATACGTGCCAAGATGCTGACCTTCGAAGACGTAATGGCTCTCGATGACAAGACATTGCAGTCTGTACTTAGAAAAATACAAATCAGCGAACTGGCCTTGGCTATTAAAGGTACTGAAGCTAATAGTGAAGTTAGCGAAAAAATCAAAAAGAACCTTTCCGATAGAGCTCGTACAGAACTCGCTGAAGAAATCGAGATAATGGGACAAGTTAGAAGTTCTCAGGTCGACTCCGCCCAGTCCTCCATCGTCAAAGCAGCCAGAGAGTTGGAAGCGGAAGGAATTATTACCATCGCCAGGAAGAATGACGAGATATTAACATGATCAACGCACAAGTAATTCATACTGATGAACAGAAAATTCTCCCCGTCAATTTAGAGGTGTTGGAGACAACTCAATCCTTAGCTGATGTGCGCGATAGGGCCCGTCATGAAGGCTTTGAAAGCGGTTACGCAGAGGGACTGAAAGAGGCTGCAAGAGAAAACGCTGAGAAACAACGGATCTTTGATGAAAAATGTCAAACCGTTCTGATCATACTCAATAAAGCAACAGAGCAAGCCAAGCAATTTATAGCAGTAAAGCAGCAAGAACTCGAATCATATGCCGCAGAACTTGCCATTGACATTGCAGAAGCGGTTATATCTCAGGAAGTCAGTTCTGGCAAAATAACGATTTTAGATACCATCAAACATGCTTTGGCCATGCTTCCTAGCACGGGTGAAATGACGGGACGAGTAAACCCAGAAGATCTGGAATTTATAGAATCTAATAATTTAGCCGCCAATATTCATTTAATTGCAGATCCTTCTATAACAAAAGCAAGCTGTGTTCTTGAAATCGGGTCCTCAATGGTAGATGCCAGGCTGGATGAGGCTATAGCAAGAGTAAAGCGCGAATTGAAAAATCAAACGAGCAAACTATGACTACACTTGTTGACGACATTAAAGATTATCTGATTGAAGCAGCCTCGCTCAAGAAATACGGCAGAGTTGTCCAGATGATCGGTATGTCCATCGAAGTGGCAGGTATACAATCTGCCATAGGAGACGGGTGTCTTATCTATAGGGATAACGCTTTGCCTGTTATGGCCGAAGTGGTGGCTCTCGGCGAGACTACCCTAAAGTGTCTTCCTTATGGAAACACCAATGGCCTGAAAGCGGGGGCCTTGGTGGAGCCTCTCAATCATCCGTTACCAATTTTGGTCGGAGAACAACTCCTCGGCAGAGTTTTAGATGGCCTGGGACAGCCCATTGACGGTGGCGAACCTATTTTCAAACTTGACAAAGTCAGCATAGATGCCACGCCTCCTCATCCGTTGAGACGCAAATTGGTAACTGAACAACTAGAACTCGGCGTAAAAGTATTAGACGGATTCATCCCATGTGGCAAAGGACAAAGGCTAGGCATCTTTGCCGGTTCGGGCGTTGGAAAATCTTCGCTGATGTCGATGATCATAAGGGGCACCAAAGCAGACGTCTCTGTAATAGCTCTTGTCGGAGAAAGAGGACGTGAAGTTTCAGAACTTATCGAAAGGGATATCGGCGAAGAAGGACTGGCCCGCTCGGTAATCGTGGTGGCTACTTCAGATGCGCCGGCATTGGTCCGCATCAGGGCGGCTTTTACCGCCACAAGAATAGCGGAATGGTTCAGAGATCAAGGGAAAGACGTCTTGCTCTTTATGGATTCACTGACAAGATTTGCCATGGCTCAAAGAGAAGTTGGTCTTGCCGCAGGCGAACCACCTGCCACCCGCGGCTATCCACCTTCGGTCTTCGGACTGCTACCAAAATTACTTGAGCGCGCTGGAACATCGGAAAACGGTTCAATTACCGGACTTTATACAGTACTTGTAGAAGGTGATGACATGAATGAACCGATTGCCGACTCGGCACGTTCCATTCTGGACGGACACATTCAATTATCAAGACAGATGGCGGAAAAAGGACATTATCCGGCCGTAGACATTCTTGGATCTATATCAAGAGTGGCTCCAGCTATTACAAGTGAAGATATCTTAGAATGTCAAATTGCCATTCGGCGGCTTCTGGCAGCTTACAGGGATTCCAAGGACTTAATAGAGATCAACGCATATGTCAAAGGAACAGATCCAATTGTCGATAGCGCCATCATCACAAAACCGCGCATTGATGAGTTCACCGCACAAAAGACAAGCGATCTATACTCCCTCAACTCCACCAAAGAAAGTCTGAAGGCCTTGTTAGGAGGAAACTCTGATGAAGCGTTATAAATTCAACTTAGCGGCCGTGCTCCGCGTGCGAAACGTAGAATTGGCTCTGGCAAATCAAAATATAGCCAGGATTTCGCAAAAAATTATCGAGATCGAGAAAAAAGTTATCGCATTGCAATCGCAATACGAGACAAGTCTGTCAAATATGGTTGATGGTGGGATACTCTCACCTCTTCTATATCGCGAGCAAGCGACAAGAATATATCAAGATATTTTCGCTCTCCGTCAAGAGTCAAAGGAACTCGGCGAGTTGCTCAACCGGGAAAAGATGATTGGAATAGAGAAAAAACGCCGGGTAGAAATTCTCGAAAACATTGACAGTCAAAGAAAGATTGCTTGGATGCAAGCCTATGATAAGGAAGAATCACTTCTACTTGATGAAATAGGTTCCAATCAAGCGATATTGAGGTCATACAGCAAGCAAAAGATTTCATCTGCCCCCTTTTCTCTTTCCAAGGAGGCACCATGAGTATTGCCATTCCAAATATAGTAACGCCACCCCAAGTAACTCAACTGCAATCATATTTTGATCAAATGCAGACACTTGCCAGCAACGCCAGTTCCGAAGTAATCAACAGCGGATCTTCTTCTACAAATCAAAGTCTCTCTGCTTCTGGATCGGTGACGAATCCTTTTGAGATTCTTCTTTCTGGTCAAGCACAGCAATCGTCAAGCCCTCTCAGTTCCTCCACATCCTCTTCCCCTCTTTCTTCTTCTGCCTATTTGGGACAAACAGGCGCAGGAAACGTCCTTCCGGCAACCCTGCAGACAGCTATTTCCTCGGGGGCAACCCCTTCTGGAGTGTCTATAGTCCAAGCGGCAACCAACGAACTCGGGGTCCCTTATGTTTGGGGCGGCTCAACCCCAAGTACAGGTTTTGACTGTTCCGGACTTGTTCAATACGCTTTCTCGACCCTTGGAGTATCTCTTCCCCGCACCGCGGCGGCACAGGAACAAGTCGGAACCCCGGTTGCCAACCTAGCCTCGGCGCAACCGGGAGACCTACTTTTCTTTGAACCGGGACAAAACGGGGCACCGCCGGGAGAAGCTGGGCATGTTGCAATTTATATAGGCAACGGACAAATGATTGCCGCTCCAGAGACCGGACAAGACGTACAAGTACAACCCGTTCCAAGTACTCCTTTGGCGATCAGGAGAATCCAGGTTCCAAGCTTTCAACAATTACCAGCTTTAGGCTCCAACTTGCAGTCTGTGGCCGGAGTTTCTTCGGGATCCTTGCAGAGCCTTTCGGTTTCCAACCCTGGCACAACCGGGCCACAATCTCCTACGGAAATGTTGGCCAATGTACCAGTTCCTCTGCAGTATGCAAATACCATTACCTCGGCGGCTTCGTCTTCTGGAGTTCCGGCTCCGCTTTTGGCAGCAATTTTATACAACGAATCTCGTTTCAATCCCAATGTCGTCTCCTCGGCCGGAGCGGAAGGCATAGCTCAATTTATGCCCGCAACAGCGGCGGCGAATAATGTTAACCCTTGGGATCCCACTTCGGCAATACAGGGAGCGGCACAGCTTCTTGCCGGATACCACAGCGCTTTCGGCAATTGGAGTGATGCCATAGCGGCATACGCTGCTGGAGGAGCTGCCGTTCAGCAAGCAGGTGGGATACCTCAAGACGGGAGTACACCCCAATATGTACAAAGCGTATTATCCTTAGCACAGATGGAGGCAGGATCATGAGTAAGATTTCCGTCATTTCACAGACAACAGAAAGTAGAAATTCCAACACCTCCACTGGAGGAGCCGCAGTCCAATCGGATGCGCCACAGAACAATCAAACTATTCCAAGTGAAGGTAATCCTTTTAATACCATTATGCAAAATTATGCTCGACAGAAGGAGGGTAACGGCCAGAATTCCCAAGAAAACCAAACCCCGGTACAAACGGTCCAAAAGCCATCTCAAGTCACAACTCCTGGGAATGTCGCTACACAAGAACAACAAAAGATGACGGAAAATAAAAAAAATCAAACTCTCACTTCCTCACTACAAGAACCAGTAATCTTGCCTTGGCAAAACAACCTCCCCGGAGCTCCAAAAGATGGTAGCCCTATAGATCGGCAAACAACGATACCGACTGCTACAAAAATAGCTGGTAGCCAGGGAGTAGATTTGAAGCAACAAGGCTTGAACGTACTTTCGACGTCAGTATCTAGTTCAGGAAGTACATCGGAAACTCTCCGGGGTTTGACATCTACTCCAGCCATTGATCGCAAGTCAGTTCCCATAGGAATGAGTTCACAGGAAGAAGAGAGCGCACTTGGTACTTCATCCACCTCGTCAGTCCTACCCACCCTAGCCTCTGCTGGTACTGGTACTGGTACTGGTACTGGTACTGGTACACAAGGTATTATAACCCCAGATATCTCTACGCTAACAACAACGACCGGCAATAAAATGACGATGCTATCCTACAAAGCCGGATCAGTCTCAGCCAAAACCGTGAGCGCTAGTCCGCTTTTATCTACAGCGATATCTAAAAATACCGGAGTCGAGATCAAAAACAATAGCGCTACACCGGGTGAGAAGGCTCTTGATACTGCAAATACCTCAGTCCAAGTTGCTCAGACGGATTTAGTCGCTTCAGTAAAAACCGGCATTTCTCTAAATGGGGATATGAAAACTGCTGTCCCCTCACCCATTTACGAAAAGCAAATGCCAACCCGTACTGCTTTTAATGGCGCTTTTGGAGAAAAACTTTCAGCAAATACTTCTCATTCTGAAAACATTTCTCTTCCCGTACAAGCTTCTCTTTCAACTCCAAAAGATGTTCGGATATCAGGCGATAAAGTTGCAGTTACCAATGCATCTTTTACCCAGGTGAATCCCTCTTCCACCCCATCGGATGTCACCTTAGCGCTCGGACAGTCCCCGGGCAATCCAGCGACACAATTTGTACAAAGTAACAATTTATTCTTAGCACAATTATCGCAAATACAATTACTTCCGAACGGGACTTACAAATTGAATGCCGCTCTCAATCCCCCTGAACTAGGAAAAGTTGAGGCGGAACTAAAAATGTCGAACGGCGTTGTCAGTGTGACTATTACCTCTCACAATTATAACGCCCACAATAATTTATCACAAAACGTTCATGAAATTGCCTCGTTGATCCAAACCGATCCATCAAATATCAATTTCCGTTTCTCACAAGGCCAAGGAGGCGGAGGCCAGAATCCTTCTAAGAACTCTGGTGGAGATCAAGAGACGGAAAGCTATGACACCAGCGGTGCGGAAAATAGCACCACTACACAAAACACATATGCGATCGGCAATTCACTACATATTGTCTTATAGAGAAAGGAATTAAAAAATGATACAAGGCATTACCCCACTTACTACCGCTACCCAGACAGCAACTGCTGGAGGTGCTCAAAATAACACGACTCAGGGTTCTGGAACAGCTTCCGCTAGCAATTCGGTCGCGTCAGCAACGAACGGACTGCTAGATCCGAATCAATTCCTGTCGTTACTTGTTGACAGTTTGAAATATCAAAATCCCCTCAACCCCACCAGCAGCGCACAGTTTCTCAGCCAATTGGCCGCACTTAGCCAAGTGCAATCTGAACAGCAAATATCGCAAACGCAGCAGGTAGCAGCAGCCACCTCCCTGATCGGACAACAAGTCAGCGGATCAGATTTGAACGGTATGCCGATATCGGGAGTTGCCACTGGTTTTTCCATCACCTCCAACGGACCTATAATCAATGTTGGATCAAATTCCATATCACTTGGTTCCATAGACTCTGTTGGCAGCGGAGCGTCGAACTCTTCCACTGCAGCCCAGACACCGACTACCTCTTCAAATACCACATCTTCTACAAGCACTCCATCAACCTCCAATGGATGATATGGATGATAACCAGCTCAAGAAAGGAAATTATTGACAAGTAAATTGTTACTTTAGTTATAAGATTTATTGCAAGCACATTTGACAACCAAATATCTCATTATCTAATGAAAGGAAATAAAAAAATGACCGTACGTTCTCTTGCTGCCGCCGATTCTGGAATTTCCACAATGCAGACGGCTATTGACACCATAGGAAACAACGTGGCAAACGCCGGTACAGACGGCTATAAATCCACCACCGCACAATTTGAAGATATCCTCACTGAACAACTCACTCCAGCGAGCTCACCTTCACCTGGCTTGGCTAGCACCAACCCATCAGCTATAGGTGCCGGAGCACAGGTATCTGGTATGAAAACCAATTTTTCCGAAGGGGCAATAGTACAGACCGGCGTCCCTACCGACTCAGCAATCCAAGGTAATGGCTTTTACGTCGTAAACCAGGGAGGAAATACCTACTATACCAGAAGCGGATCTTTCCAACTCGATGTGAACGGCGTACTTTCCACTCAAAACGGAGGTATAGTCCAAGGCTGGGCTGGTACAAGCCCCACCACCGGACCAACCGGAGCATTGACAATACCCTCTAATTTAACGATCGCTCCACAGGAAACGGCCAGCATAGACATGGGTGGTAATATACCCTCAGGTGGCACAGCCTTTACTACAACCGCCACTTTATATGACGCTCAGGGTAATCAAGTTCCTCTGACTCTTACCTACACTCCGACTGGCACAGCCAATCAATGGCTCATGCAAGCCAGCGTCAACGGGAAAAATTTATTCGCATCCGGTATTACCATGAATTTCAACGCTTCCGGACAGTTGGCTAGTTATGCCGTCGACGGTGGTACAACCACGGCTGTTACCGGGCAAACCTCTATAGCTACCACTCAGGCCATGCCGACTGGATTTCAGTGGAACGAGACCAAAATGAATTTCATCTTCCCTGCCCCAACCTCGTCTCAGGCCGTTACTCAATATACAACGAGTCAAACCGTGGGTGTTACCAATCAAGACGGCTATACGCAAGGAGCCCTGCAGTCCTGGTCGATAGGACAAAATGGCGTCATCACCGGTACCTTTACCAACGGACAGTCGCAACAACTCGGTACGATCGCTTTGGCCAACTTTACCAATCCGGGAGGATTGGAAAATATGGGTAACTTGGACTATCAGTCCACATCGGCATCTGGACAGCCGCAGGTGGGAGTGCCCGGTGCCAACGGGAGCGGAACGTTGCTCGGCGGAGCCTTGGAGCAATCCAACGTCGACTTGGCAAGTCAGCTTACAAGTTTGGTAGAAGCACAGACAAATTATGAAGCCGACACCAAAGTTATTTCTACAACGCAAACTGTATTACAGGCTTTGGTAACCAACGCATAGAGGTTGACGGAGTTTCATTTTCTCTTTGTATATTTCATATTTTTACTCATCTGGCCCCATTGACGGGCAAATGGAAGCGGTCTCCTGTCGTTAGCACAAAAGATGGAGTGAGCAAAAAAGTTCAAATTCAATTTTATGTATTCTTCGATATTGAAAAGCGAAAAGCTCCACAAAAGACAGGAGACCGATTCTGTGATTTGGGTAACAACTAAAGACGGCTCACGCTTAGCGCTAAATATCGACCGCATTGAGCGGATCGAGTTGAACCCAATTTCACAATCAAAAGAATCAAATATTTTTCTCGTAGGCGGAAACAGACTGACGGTAGCCGAGGATCCGGACAGTATCGTCGACTCCATCGTCAACGCCAAAGCCGCCGTCATCGCCATGTCATTAACCATGACAACATACCTGGATAGGAACTCCACCATGGAAGACATACCAAAACTTAGAGTATTACACCCGGAGGAAAGTAAATCATGACACCGGTCGGAATATTCGTAGCTCTCGGCTCCATTATGGTGTCAATGATTATGGACCATGGTAAGCCTATGTCACTTATCAACATACCAGCCATGTTGCTGG
>JAJZMK010000056.1 GCA_021798275.1 Actinomycetes bacterium
ACTCTGTTCGCTGCTTCCGTTACATGCCCACGATGTCTCGACAACCGAAGGTTGACCGGTGGAGTTGATTACACCTATGGCGGGTGATCCGGCAGCCGGCCCGGCAGTTCTGGCCTGCCAAAGTTCTTGGCCGCTTATCGCGTTGAAAGCAAATACGTAATTGGTATCGCTTGGGAAAGGTTGTTCGTACCAACTCGTTCCCACTACCAGGGTAGGTACGTGGTTCAAGATGCCAATGGCCGGGCTCGACCAAATAGATTGAGACATACAGTCGAACCAGACTCTGTCCAGGCCGGGACCGATGGCTTCGGTGTCCGGGTTTTGGGCGGCGTTTGACCATTTGTATTCGGCGACAAAACCTCCGAAGCATTTTTTGGTTCCGTTATCGTAAGTTCTGCCCGAGGCATCGCTTCCCAAAAAGACGGAGTCCGCTTTTTGATGAGGTAGTTTGTAAAGTACGGGTGAGGACCAAACGGTATCGGCGTTGTCGTATGCGAAACCAAGCTCTTGGCCGCGGGCGTTTAGGACGTATATTTTGTGGTCCCATGATCCGAAAACTATCTGTTGTTGGTTGTTTCCTAAGATGTCCCCTACGGCCGGGCTTGAGATTGCCCCTATAGCTGTTCCTCTGACACCGGGAAGGCTAAAGACCCAACGTCTTTTACCTGTGATAGTGAAGGCTTCCACCTCACCCACGGTATCTGTTACCCACGGTGATCCGGAGGTGACTATGATGGTCGGGGGGCTTTTCTTGCCATTTAGCCAGGCTATGGTGGGACTCGATTCCACGGCGACGCTTTGGCCCGGTCCCGCCGCCAGTCTTTGTGGCCATCCAGGCATTTCTTTACCCGTTACACCGTCTACTAGGTAGACGTAGCCGTTTTCCGCTCCTACGGCGACGATAGTTTTGCCCCGGTAATAGGCAACAGACGGAGAACTTTGAGCTACATAACCGACTGAGCCACCTGTTACCAGAGAATCTTGCCAAGTGGGCGCCGGCCAAGTGATGTTGGGAGCCACCGAGGGATGCACGGCGGTTACGGATTTGGAAAGTCTAGTAGCTTTCCCGGGATGGGTAGCCGCAGCAGCGATTGTCGTAAAGGTGCATAAAGGTAAAACGGCAATTGCAGAGATTACCGCAGGCTTTAAAAGGCGGTTGGTTTTAAGCTTTGTAAGCAGGCATGCTAATTTTTTCATATTATCGTGCTTTCCGTAGATTGAATCCGGCTCTTATAAAATATAACGGCATATCCGTCATATTGTTTGCTCCGGCAACTATAGCAAAATAGACAGTGAGTTTGCAGATGGTTAATAAATATTTAATAAATGCAAGAAACTCATTTAATATATCAAAAGAGCTTCAGACATTAAAGATATTTGTAGAGCTTGCCAAGCTGTATTGTTATTTCACACATATATGAATAAGTATGCAATGATAGTGCATAATGAGGCAAGCTACAAATTAGCAAGAACCTCTGCAATTTGTATGGTATTCAAAGCGGCACCTTTTCTCAAATTATCGCCTGAGACAAACATGGTAAGGCCGTTTTTCGTGCTGCTGTCACGCCTGATTCTTCCGACGAAAGAGGGATTCTTGCCCGCTGCCATCAGAGGTGTGGGTATTTCCGCTAGGACAACAGACTTTGCTTCTTGTAGTAGCTTTTTGGCATCTTCTGGGTCAAGATCATTTTCCAGTTCCAGATGAAGCGAGAGGGAGTGGCCCGTAAATACAGGTACTCTGACGCATACACAATCGACTAAGAGGTTCGGGAGATCCAAAATCTTTCGGCTTTCGTTTCTCCATTTTTGTTCTTCGTCGGTTTCTCCGCTGCCGTCGCCGGCCAGCGCACCGGCAAAAGGGACTACGTTATAGGCTATATTGTCTCTGAAAACTTTTGGATCGGGCATCGCAACGGCTTCTTTGGAAAATGTGAGTAAAGCCGCCTTGTCGCCCACCGCTTGAATCTGAGTGCGAAGTTCTTCCACTCCGGCCACTCCGGCTCCGGAAACCGCTTGAAAGCTGGTAACGATGACCCTCTTGATACCTACGGCGTCTCTGATTGGAGCCAAAACGGGCATGGCAATCATTGTGGTGCAATTGGGGTTGGCAACGATATTCTTTTTGAGGTTTTCCAAGGCATGCGGATTGACTTCGGGTACGACCAGGGGAACGTCGTCGTCCATCCGCCACGCTGAGGAGTTGTCGATAACTATCGCACCGGCGGCTGCCACTTTTGGGGCAAGTTCTAACGACGCGCTTTTCCCACAGGAAAACAAAGCTATATCGATACCTTCGTAGTCGCCGCAGTCGGCATCTTCTACCTGAAGTTTCTCGTCTTGAAAAACGAGTTCTCTACCGACCGATTTTGGTGAGGCAAACAGCCTTAGCTCGTCTATATCAAGTTTTGATTCCGCCAGAATTTTTAACATTACGGAGCCGACTTGACCTGTAGCCCCAAAAATAGCCATTTTCATATAAGAAATCATACCAGCCGTATTTTTTACCCAAACTGATAATTTCGAATAAAACTCCTTGTCTATGGTTTGGCTGGTATGGTCAATAGCGCAGAGATATTTTAGTGCTATCGATCTTTATTATTGATCCAGGCCAAAAGCTTTGTGGAGAGCCCTGACGGCATTTTCCGACTGATCGGCCTGTACCATGCATGAAATCCTAATCGGCGAAGTGGAGATCATCTCGATATTGATTCCCAATTGAGCCAATTCTTCAAACATAGTTGCCGTCACACCCGGATTTGTTTTCATACCGGCTCCTATTAGGGAAACTTGTGCTACGTTTTCATCTATGGACACGTTTCCGGCACCCAATACCGGGGCGATTTGACTGGCCACGTTCACGGCAGTTTCCACGTCGGCTCTCGGCACGGTAA
>JAJZMK010000047.1 GCA_021798275.1 Actinomycetes bacterium
TGTCTTTCCCGCTTCGACAGAGCGGCCAGTTTGAAAAAGTCCCGCCCGATACCTGTCGCTCTGTTTTTAGGTATTCTTCGATTACTTCGTTCATCTCGGTCATTCTGGAGAAATCCCGGAACGGATCTAGCGAAAGTAGTTCAATACGCTTTCTGATGGCATCGAGATATCTTATGAGTTTTGTAATATCTTGATACCCTGTGCATAAAATAAAGCCTTTGTGTAATAACCCATCAATCGTCTCTTTTACATCCTCGATACAAGGAGATAACCTGGGATTTTTTATAACAGATAGCGATCCCAAACTGCTTTTGATAGATATCCCCGTTTCCAAGATTGTAATAGCATCGCGAAAAAGAACTTTATAGGATTTGATAATTAAATCAACCGTCTCTTTCAATAAGGAAGCGTAGTCTTCTCTTTTAGATATGGTTCCCTTATGATTTGCCGCCGCATAGTCTATCAATGACCTCTTAACCTCGGCTAAGAACTCGTCATTTCCATAACCGAACTTGGCCAAAGTTCTTTTGGCATTCCCCGTCAGTAATTGATTCTTGATTTGATCTCCCAGGACAATTTCAAGATCAATAAGTTTCCTTATCCCGTAAGCGGTTATCTTTTGCTGTAATGTATAGCTCTCAACGGCAACTATTTTGACCGAATTTTCCTGCGGCGACAAGGTCGGATATGTTGTACCGTAACCGGTGGATATAGATTGTGGTATGTTATCCCACACCCAGGTAGACGTCTCGGCGGTGCTGATCGAGCCAGAAATCTCTTTCGTCAAATCCCTCCTGAGATCAGTCATCAACTCCCTCTGTAAAACCGATATACTGTCTCCTGTCGCCAACAATTGGTCACCTTCATAAACGTTAAATATGAACTTCAACCGTTTGGGGATAAAGACATTACTCATATCAAGATCAGCCCGGTCAATATGATATTCGGCAGATAAATAAACTTTGACAATATCCTCCAAGGAAACAGATACTTCCCCGGTATGTTCTGCCAGAAAAAGTTTGACCAAATCGTCAATATAAGAAGCCGTCTTTTCAAGCGGCACAAGACTACGCCTAATATCTTTTGGCAAAGATTTAATCATTCTGGTAATGATTTCTGTTCTGTATCCGGGAACGGAATAAGAAAATGCGGCATCGTCTAATCCCAGAAGATATTTACGCTCTACCTCTACGATAATGTGATCTGAGGTATTTAAAAACTCACCGGGATATATTACCGGCAATTGAAAACCCTTTACGGTGAGGTACTTGGGAAAACCCGATGATTCTAAATCCTGATAATACTTTTTTATAAAATTTTCTAAGTTGATTTGTAGGTATTTACTATCTGCCAGTTTGTTTTTTCTGTGCCAGACTTCAAATTGGGTTCCGCTTGCTATATCAGCAGGTAATATATAGTCATAAAAATCAGTCAGCTCTTCTATAGTAAACAGCCCATTGCCGGAAAGGCTTACCCCCTGTGAGTTATGTCTGTCCAAGATATCCCACATCTCATGCACATCGACTATCTCACACTCCCAATTTTGTAGACAGAGCGCATTTTCGATAAACTCCCTACGGGCTAAAGACTGATTGACTTTACGAAGACCGACCGCTCTTTCTTTGAATAATGCAAGGCCGTACAAAGATACCGTCTCGCCAGACATGGCCTCTGCGCGCATGGGATCCCACCAGTGTCTGCCATAGCTATAGCGCAATTGACTTTTTGCTATTCCAAGCAGCCAAGACGGATTAATTTCTCCCGCCATATACGCAAATACCCTTGAGGTTTCTACCAAATTAGCCGCTAATATCCATTTCGGTTTTCTGGCCGCCACTACGGAAGATTTTGTCAGGTAGAACGAGCTGTTTTTTACACCTTTATATATATTGCGTTTGGGATCGTAAGTGCCCACATGTGAAATAAATCCGGACAAAATAGCCCGGTGAACCGTATCATATTCCGCCGACTGTTTACGGTCAACCCGGATACGTTTGGCACGAAATACTTGAACTATTTGGCTGACGATATCTTGCCATTCCCGAATACGTAAAATATTTAAAAACTCGCTTTTGCATCTCTTGCGGAATTGATTGGAACCTAGTTCCGCTTGCAATTGCGATAGATATTCCCACAGCTTGATAACGGTCATGAAATCAGATTTGGGGTGAGCAAAACGGCTATGTAAGTACTTTGCATCTTCTGCTTTGTCGGTCGGGAATTCGCGAGGATCTTGAATGGAAAGAAAAGATACGGCAACGATAACCGGATATAGGCAATTCAACTCCACCGCTTGAACGATGGCTCTGGCCAACCTGGGATCCAAAGGAAAATCAAGCATTGAGCGTCCAGTGTCCGTAATGACTGTTTTTTCACCGTGGCGCTCCAAAGCCCCGATTTCAAGAAGAAGGTTCAACCCTTCTTTCACAGCCCGCTCATCCGGAGGGTCCAGAAAAGGAAAATCCTTGATGTCGCCCAATCCCGATGCAGCCATCTGCAAAAGTACGGATGCTAAATTAGTTCTGGCTATTTCCGGTTCAGTATATTGGGCTCTGGCTGAATAATCTTCTTTGGAATATAACCTGATGCATATCCCGTTACTGGTGCGCCCGCACCGCCCTGCCCTTTGATCTGCCGACGCCTTGGATATCGGCTCGATGGGTAATCTTTGAACTTTAGTCCGGTAGTTAAATCTTGATATGCGAGCCAAACCGGAATCCACGACATATTTAATATCAGGAATTGTCAGCGAAGCCTCTGCTATGTTGGTCGCCAAGATAACGCGCCTTTGTTGATGAGGCGCAAAAACTTTATGCTGCTCTGCCGTACTAAGCCTTGCATAAAGAGGTAGAACCTCGACATCTCCCATGTCTGCGGAATTGATTGTAGCCGCTATATCTTTTATGTCCCGCTCGCCGGGTAAAAAAACGAGGATGTCTCCTCTCGGAAAAGAGAGCAAGTTTTTGACGGCCAGCACAACGGCTGCCGCTAGATCAACGTCATCTTCTTTGAAATTCGCATAATAACCGGGTACTAGATCGTCAGATTCCTCCTCATCGCGAGCATCATCTGACCTTCCGCTTTCTTTCAAAAATGGTCTGTACACAATATCCACGTCATAATTACGGCCTGAGACATTGATCACGGGAGCATTGAAGTGCTTTGCAAAGCGTTCGGAATCTATTGTGGCCGAAGTAATTATGACTTTTAGATCAGGGCGCGAAGGAAGTATTTTGAGTAGATATCCTAGGATAAAGTCAATGTTGAGACTGCGCTCGTGGGCTTCATCGATAATTATGGTGTCGTAAGAGTCAAGCAACCTGTCATTTCTAATTTCCGACAGAACGATCCCGTCAGTCATGACTTTAATCAATGTAGTTTCATTTAATTTACTGTCAAACCTGACCTGATAGCCTACTTCTTCACCCAGGCTGACACCTAATTCTTCAGCTAAGCGTTGGGCTACAACTTTGGCGGATATTCTTCTTGGTTGCGTATGTCCGATGAGCTTATGGACTCCCCTGCCAATTTCCAAACATATTTTAGGTAGCTGGGTTGTCTTTCCCGACCCCGTTTCGCCTGTGACTATGGTAACTTGATGCTTCTTGATGGCATCGGCTATCTCATCGTGTTTAGCTGCGATAGGTAAATGCTCGGGTAGAAACAAACGACCGATGAGTTGATCGGATTTTGCTTGCCTGGAAACTATCACTGCATTTTGATGAGAATAAAGTTCACCCATGTATCACTAATTTTTTACTATTTGATGGTTGCTAATGAGCTCGGCCATATAGCCAATTATTAATTTATACATGTTGTAAAATTATTTGTTGACAACCATGAAAACAAGATTTTATCGTTATTTAATATATGACTAGGCACAATCCATTATAGCATAACGACTTAAATTTTTAAAATCAGTCTACCTATTCGCTCTCCCAATTAGGACGACTTATCACCTGATCATAAAGTAGCGACGATCGTGGGTTTTTCTACAATATAAGATAAATATAAAATTCAGATTTTCCAAATATCAAAGTTGATAAGCATTGCTTAAAAATCCAATAATCCGATCAGATACTCGGCAAATTTGATTGTACAAACCGATTTGATCCTTAAAGCGCTTTCAGTATGACTTGACTATTCTATAAGAACGCTTGCAAAGTTGTCTGCAAGCCGTATAATGACTGTGAGTGGTAATATCACTACTCATAGTCAAAGGAGTGTTTTATGCGTCTGGTTGTGCTTACCCTTTCGGGCATATTATCGCTGTTTACAATGCAAGCTGCCGCAGCGGCACAAACGCTGCCAAAATCTCCCCCTAACTCCCTTGGGCAATATGGGGTATATCATTCGTTGGATCACCATGCTAGCTCCGGTTCATCTGGCAGTCCGAGTCGTGACGGAAGAGACCATATAGTGATGTTCAAGTTCAAAGGAACGGTTGACACCTACCAGCCTTACAACAATTCATCTTCTACGGCCGGTTCAATCACCATGACGGTAAAAAGCTCCAACATTGATCACCGTAATCTAAAGGGAGACGTACTGACCTTTGCCGTTTCATCATCCACGAGAGTTCTTGATCATGGCATGACACCGACACAAGGTAGCAGTGTCAAGGTATTTGTCAGGGCACCTAAAAATACCGTCTTTGCCGGCTCGTCTGGAACTGCCACTGCTGCCAATCTGACGGCGACAAAGATTATATCCTCTTCGGATAACTAATAACAACGCCGCTATTTTGAAAAATTGTTATGTCAGATCAAGGCTGTGGTATACAGCTTTGATCTGACATCAGGCTTTCCGGACAACAGATAGACCAATATATTTACCTTGTAGTACAGGTCAGTTGATAACTGTAGCACTAATGGGATCAAAAAAATAAATTGATTCCTCTTTAACGCTTAGAACTATAGTGTCATTCAGGCCTACTTTTGACTTTGGGTCCAAACGTGCTATTCCTTCTCCCGTGACGTTGAATTGGTTGTTCCCCAGATCTTCACTGCTCTCTTCACTAACACCTTCGAGCCTGAGCCGCTCGGCACCAAGTTGAAAATGGACCAATATATCACTCCCCAAAACCTCTATGAGCTCCACGGTTCCATGGATGAGAAAATCTAAATCATGTCCCTCCGAGATCGATAGATGCTCGGGTCTGATCCCAACAACAACCGATTTATTGGCATACCTACGTAAAGTAGGTTTCTTCTGATATAGATTCTCACTTAAGTTAATGTTCTGCTCCCCCATGGCGATAGTCCGACCATCAGCCGAAATACCCGCTTTGAAAAGATTCATTGCCGGTGAGCCTATAAAAGCAGCAACAAACAGATTAGTCGGTGACTCGTATAAAGATTTTGGGGTATCGCATTGCTGGGGATAGCCGTCTTTCAGGACCATAACACGATCGCCCATAGTCATGGCTTCCACTTGATCGTGGGTGACATAAAGTGCCCCTACACTCAAATGTCTCTGGATTCTCAATACTTCCGCTCTCATTTGCACACGAAGACTGGCGTCTAAATTGGAAAGCGGCTCATCCATTAGAAATACCGACGGTTCCCGTACAATTGCCCTACCCATAGCCACCCGCTGACGTTGGCCACCCGACAACTGCCCGGGACGGCATGCCAACCACTGCGTCAATCCCAGGATTTCAGCCGCTTGAGTCACTTTGGAATTGATCTCCTGCTTGGAGACATTGCGCAATTTGAGAGCAAAACCTATGTTTTCGGCAACTGTCATGTGGGGATAGAGAGCGTAGTTTTGGAAAACCATGGCAACGTCGCGCTCTTTGGGCGCTATATCATTGACGGGTCGCTCACCAATATAAATCGTGCCGCCGCTCACCTCGTCTAAGCCTGCTACCATTCGTAAAATTGTTGTTTTCCCACATCCGGAAGGCCCCACAAGCACCAATAGTTCACCGTCTGCAACATGCAAATCTAAACCGTGAACGGCTTCGACCCCGTTCGGATATATTTTTTTAACTTTGTCAAGGGTAATCGATGCCATGCTTTTTCCTCTTCATTGATATTCTCCGGTATTAATATGATACGAACAGCACAAAGTTATCCCGAAGTAGACTCTGATACGTTGTAAGCACAATTGTATTTATAGCATATAGTTATACAATAGATATACGCGTAGGCCCATGCAAAGACAGTGGCTGTTCATAAATATCTCCCTTGATCAGTACTTCGGCAGAAAGAAGTATATCCGCCGAAGATTTACCGAGCGAAAAACGGAAAAGGCCGGGTTCTATAATACGGCGCATACTTTCATCATAGAAGGCAAGAGCCGAGGAGGGAACCTCAAATATAATTCGGCACGAGTCACCGGGATCGAGCTTAGCTCTGGCAAAACCGACAAGTTGTTGTTCCGGTCGCACCACCGAAGCGGACAGATCGTTGACGTAACATTGGACTACCTCTTCACCGAAACAATCCCCCGTATTGGTCACCGATAACTGCACCCTGACCGGTGTGGCGGTATCAACTGCGTCTATTGACAGATTGCTGTAGGAAAAAGTAGTGTAACTCAAACCGTGACCGAAAGCAAACAACGGACTGGTCGGGCTGTCGCTGTATGCTCCGTAAAACATTGCCGTGGATCCACCCGCACGATGTCCCATATAGCGCGGTATCTGGCCTACATTACGCGGCAAACTGATAGGGAGACGTCCGGAAGGATTGGAGCGGCCAAAGATTATGTCGGCAATGGCATTACCGCCTTCTTCTCCGAGCGGCCAAGCCTGTAACAAAGCCTGAGCCTTTTCCGCAACTTTTGCTAAAGTATGAACACGCCCACTCATCACGATGACAATCATAGGAACGCCGGTTGCAGCAACTTCTTCAATCAGCTTTTCCTGCATACCGGTAAGTGAAAGATCCGTTGCATCCCGAGCTTCACCTACGGTACAAGAAAGAGCAAGCCCCGATTGGCCGCCGACCACAACGATGGCAACATCAGCGGATTTGGCAGCGTTGACAGCGGCCGTCAAATCAGCCGTATCGCCGGTAACATCACAGCCTTTTTCGTATATAACTTCCGCCGAAGCACCTAAGAGGTTACGGATTCCTTCCAAAGGAGTCACGTGATCTGTAAAGTAAGGGCCGGGTTGCCACTCGCCGTAAGAGCGAGGCAACATGGACAGATCCGCTCCGCCGTTCCAAGATTCAGACATCATGCTGTCACTTGTGTCGTCGTAAGCAATTTGCTGATGAGCCGGATAATGGTAGTCACCTTGTAATAATCTTTGGTCATCGGCAGCCGGACCTATGACTGCTATTTTCTTGGTATTCTCTGATAGCGGTAAAATACCATTATTGGTGAGTAGTACTATGGAAGAAGTCGCCGCTTTTCGCGCCAGTTCCCGCTGTTTAGGTGTTTCAAAATGTATGTCTACTTTGCCTCCGTCAACAAACGGGGACTCGAAAAGACCTAGTTTAAACTTTAGAAGTAAAACCCTGCGGACAGCTTCATCCACCGATTCAATTGACACGTTCCCGTCCTCGATCGCCACCCTGAGCGGGTCTCCGAAACAATCTGTTTCCGGTAATTCCATATCCAAACCGGCATTGATGGCGCGGGTAGCGGCTTCTTGCTTACTTCCGGCTATATGGTGGTGACTGATCAACAATGCCACGGAAAAATAGTCGGCTACCACCATGCCTTCAAATCCAAGTTCATCACGAAGCAGACTTTTTAGAATAGTGGAAGACCCCGCACACGCAAGACCGTCTACGGATCCATATGAATTCATCACCGAACCGAGTCCGGCTTGCGAAATTGCCATCGCAAACGGCATTGCATATACTTCACGCAATTCTCTGGGCCCCAACTGGACAGGAGCATGGTTTCTTCCCCCCTCCGAAAGAGCGTGGCCGATAAAATGTTTACCGGTTGCCAATACCCCTTCTGTAAGGTCGGAGGTTTGCAGACCATGTACATAAGCTATACCCATAGCTGAAGCCAGATAGGGGTCTTCACCGAAAGTCTCTTCCACTCTACCCCAGCGTGGATCGCGGGCTACGTCAAGAACAGGTGCCAAACAATGACGTGCTCCGACCGCACGCATTTGTTCTCTGATAACGGCGGCCACTTCTTCGACAAGAGCCGTATCAAAGCTGGCAGCCAGGCCGAGAGACTGAGGGAATACGGTGGCGTTTCGGGCAAGAAAGCCTCCGGTACCTTCTTCATGGATAAGTACTGGTATGCCTAACCTGGTATCTTGCACCATATGCCGCTGTATATCGTTCATAATGCGGGCACTCTCTGTCGGCAATAGTGCCGTTGATCCCGATATACGCGTTATCTCCCCTATACCATATGGTGCTACGATGCCGGCTTTTTCTCTGCTGAAGCCGTCTTTGTCCATAATAGAAGTAACCCATACACAACTTAATTGAGCAAGTTTTTCATCCAGTGACATTCGTGAAAGTAAATCAGCCGTACGCTCTTGAATAGTAAATGATGCTGTCTTATATATTTCTGTTGTCATATAATTTCCACGCCTTTATACCTATTTTTCATGTGGCACTAGTGCCGCTTGTCGATCACTTTCTATAGCCACATCACCTCATCGCTATTCCGCTCAAACCGTTTACAAACTGACGACGCATGGATATGTAGAGAACCAAAAGAGGAATGGCCGAAAGAAGAACCGCCGCCATAACAGCCGGTACGTCTATACCGAATTGACTTTGAAACTTGTAAAGACCAAGAGGAAGTACCGCCGTTGAATTACTTTGAGTCAGAATCAGAGGCAATAAGAAGTTATTCCAGACATTAATACCGTCATAAATTCCTACGGTAGCCAATACCGGACGCGACAGGGGAACTATCAAGCTGAAGAAAATTCGCCATTCCCCGGCTCCGTCAGCCGCCATTGCGTCCAATAATTCACGGGGAATATCTCGCACGTAGCTGATCATAATTAGCACAGAGACGGGAATAGCCGATGCACTCATAACCAAGATGAGTGCCGTCAATGTATCGTAAAGCCCTATTTTATCGATAATTATGTATAGAGGAATAACGATCGCCTGAATAGGCACGGCTATCCCAAATGCAATAAGTCGTAAAGAGATTCCTGAAAAACGTGAAGTCCCCCGCATCATTCTAAAGGCTGCCACCAGAGAGAGAAGAAGTGTCAAAACGACACAAGCAGCGGTTACGATAACGCTGTTTAATAAATAGCTTCCGAGACCGGCATGAAAGACGACGGAATACTGGTGCAACGAAAGAGGTCCCGACGGTACCCATGGATTAGCGGTCACATATGTTCCCTGCCGCCGCAGGCTGGAGAGAACCATAAAGTAAATGGGGGCAAGAACTATCACCAGCCATATATTGGCCAGTAAAAAAGTCGGCAAAGCTATGATACGTTTTTTACACCACATTAGGAAATTGCTCATGCGATACCCTCTCTTTGACTGGCGAAAGAAGAAAATCCGGTAAGGCGAATTAAGGTAAGGGCCACCACTATACCTATTGCACCGAGAACAACCGCCAGCACACTTGCATAACCGAAAGTATTACTTTCAAAAGCCGCTTGGTACATATCAAGAGACAGTACCCTGGTACTGTCTCCGGGTCCGCCGTTGGTAAGGACGTAGATAATGTCGAAATAGGTTAATGACCCGACAATCATTAATGTACTTGACACAACTATTGTATAGCGCAGCTGGGGTAACGTAATATGGAAAAACCTTTGCCATGCCGTCGCTCCGTCGATTGCGGCTGCTTCATAGAGGACCTTTGGAACCTGACGGCGTCCCATCTGATATAAGAGGGTATGAAAAGGTATGAATTGCCATGCTATAAGAGCAATTATTGTCCAGAGAGCCGTTGAATTGCCTCCTAGCCAGTTTTGCTGAAGAAAAGTAAGTCCGGCGTTTTGTGCCAACCAGGCCAACCCACCGAAATTGGGGTCAAGTAGGGCTTGCCACATCAAGGCAATCCCTACCGTAGATAACAGCAGAGGGAGAAGATAAAAAGCCGCGTAAACGGCTCTGTAACGCTGCCGTCCGGCTAGAAAAAACCCGAGCGCCATTGAAATTGGGGTTTGTATGAGCCAGCTTACGGCAGTCAAGATAACGGTTACTTCCAATGAATGTGCGGCTATGGGGTCGCTGAAAAAAGCCGACCAATTTTTAAAACCGGCGAACCGGAGCACTCCTATACCGTTCCAATTGTAGAAACTAAGCACCAATGCCACAAGGATAGGAACGAGTACCAACCCTCCGTAAAGAACCATTGTCGGAGTAAGACCCACAATGTCAGCGCTTCTATAAGAACCGACAAGCTGACCTTGTTTACCTGCGTATCTAAACGACTTCTTTTTTCTTGTAGTATCCGTTACGGCGATAGCCAAAATCTTTAGTCCCCATTATCCGGTATTTCTCACTATCTAGTAATCCGGAGCCGGATACAGTTATTGCATCACGGCTCCGGACTACCTTTACCCACAACACCTATGAATCATTGGGCCAAGCCCAACTCAGCTTTTATGACAGCTACAGCCCACTACTGACGCTTGTCATAGCTTTATTCATAGCTTGGATAAATTGTTGCGGAGTCTCGGTCAATTCGAACACCTTGGAGAGGTTCAGGTAAAGAGGTGTGGAAAGCTGAGATCCAAGTGACTGGTCCCAAGAGTATTGAAAATGTGGAGCTTTTGCCACGGCGTTATAGGTAGGAACCAGGTATTGATTGAGACTTGCTTTGCGCAACGGAGCCAGCGAGCCTTTGATCACGGGTACCTGGCCGGAAGCCACTTCTGTTTTTGCAAAAGCATTTGTGGTGAACTCATCTTCTAAAAAGAGTTTTGCCACATACTTTTGAGCCGAGGAAACGTGGTTAGAAAGAGCTAGGTAGTCTGTAGTGTTACCTTCAAGGTCTGCACTGTTACCCTTTCCGCCGGGAACAGATGGGAAAGGAGCCTGACCGAGTGCCCCGCTTTTCACGAAAGACGGATCTTCGCCAAGGAGACTGCTTACTTCCCAGTTGCCCATTAATGTCATAGCGGCTCTGCCGGTGTAAAGAAGAGCGTCTGTTTCAGAACCAAAGTCAACCGCATCAAAACCTTTTTGGAATGCTCCGGCATGTACCAATTGCTGTATATCGACCAACGCTCCTTTCACTGCTGGATTACTCCAAGCGTTTTTCTTATGTGCTTGGATAGCTTCAAAAACTTGCGGGCCGCCTATGCGATCAGTTAGATATTCCAGATACATCAATCCTTCCCAACCAGATAGATTACCCATCTCGATGGGAGAAGCCAGGCCGTCTTTTTTGAACTTGGAGACATCGCTGAGGAGCTGAGACCAAGTTGAAGGGAAACTCATGTGGTATTTTTTGAAAACGTTCTTGTTATAGTAGAAAAATACAGGCTGTGTTCCTTGAATGGGAACACCGTAGACTTGCTTACCAAATTCCACCGCACCAAGTGATGACGGAAGAAAATTGTGAACCCAAGATGCGGAAACCGGTGAAACAGGTGCTGCATCACCGGCATTGATATATTGCTGTAGAACACCGCCACCCCAACTGAAGAAAAGCGTCGGGGGCTTGTGGGCACCCATGGCGACCAGAAGTTGCTGTTTGAATGGGGTGTTAGCAATAAATTTGACTGTTACTTTGTCACCATGGTGAGTTTTATCGAATTGATTAGCAGCGGCAGTCATGTAATTGTTGACCGGTCCGGGGTTGGAAACGAACCAAACCGATATAGACGCAGTAGGAGCACTTTTGACAGATTTTCCATGCGACGTCTTGTTCTTTGCCGATTGGGTCTGTGTTGCCGCTGCGACTCCGGTAACGCTGAGCGCTACACATGCGGTTACCGCAAAAGCACTTAACAGCCTTGACAAATGATGTCTCCCGGTAGTAGCGTGATGTGTTGAAGACACTTATCCTCCTTTTTCCCTTTTGTAAGCAAGCACACAGACAGCGTTTCTCGCTAGTTTCGAAACTTTCGATCCCCCAATGTGCTTTTACGAAGTATATCCTCGCTCATTGTGGGTGTCAATAGTAAATTTCGTAATCTCACTTTAAAATCTCGAAAATATACGATATTCTGCTTATGGGGCTGCTTTAGTAAACTAAGAACACCAAATTAGGAGGAACAGACGATGGAGTCCCACTTGCGAGACCGCGACGGCATCACCGAAACAACTCCTCCGGAAATGGAAGGCAGCATGAGTAAACGTAAAATTACGATCTCTGAGATTGCCGAAGAAAGCGGTTTGTCCATAGCCACCGTTTCTAAAGTTCTAAACGGTCGGCCAGATGTTTCAGACGTCACAAGATCTAAGATACAAAACATAATCGTGGCCAAAGGATACCGGCGGCGGAGCGTTCCGGAGCCACAAGCTCCTTTTATAGACGTTGTCTTCGAGGAATTCGAGAGTCCATGGGCAGTGGAAATTGTACGGGGTGCAATGTCGGCCGCTCAAAATTATGGTTTTACTGTAGCCCTCACTTCACTATCGGAAGGCGACGAAAGGCGGGTTTGGTTTGACCAGATCACCTCGCGGGGAACAAAAGGCATTCTCCTCCTTTTGGCACAAATAACCCATGATCAGCGTGCTGAATTATACTCAAGAAGGTTGCCGTTTGTCGTAATAGATCCAAGAGGAGAGCCGGACCCTCTGGTAAATTCTGTAGGCGCTACCAACTGGGCAGGAGGAAGAGAGGCAACCAAGCATCTGCTTGACCTAGGACACAGACGCATTGCCATCATTACCGGACCTGCTGACCTACTAAGCGCCAGAGCACGTCTTGACGGCTACAGGGCAGCCCTGGAAGCGGGAGGATTGGTTATCGACGACGACTTGTGCCGCTGGGGCAATTTTCACCTTGAAGGAGGATATGCGCAGGCTAAGCTACTTTTTGCTCTTCCCCAGCCCCCTACCGCAATTTTTGCGGGAAGCGACCTGCAGGCTTTGGGTGTTTTGCAGGCGGCGCGCGAACAAAATCTACGCGTGCCTGAGGATCTGAGCTTGGTGGGTTTTGACGACCTTCCTATCAGTCAGTGGTCATCTCCTCCTTTGACAACCGTTCATCAACCTATCGGAGAAATGGCCTCTCTGGCCGTAAAAATTCTGATTGATTCAAGTAAAGACCGCAACTTGGGGGAGCAGAGAATCGAGTTGGCAACCCACTTGGTTATACGTGAGAGTACTGCTCCTCTCATCACAACATAAAAGATTGCTACTTGAGCCGTATTTCTTCAAATCGACTTTATAGAATCAACTATTTTCATTTCTCAAACGATCTGAATATATTATTCACAACTACGCCGTGATGAAAATCTCTTGGGCAGGGAAATTAATTTCAAAAATGTTTATTATCGTAAAGGAATTCCCTTTGGCCAAGAGTGGCTTTCAAACCTCTATACGAATTTAACTTGACCGGGTAAGAAAACTCCGGAAATACGTGTTGCCATATTTGAGGTCTTCTGCCAGGACGTGCTCAAGGTTGTGTTAAAAACAAGCTGCTAGTTATCCGATAGATCGCGCAATTCCCCGTAACGCTCTCTAACCCAAACAGTAGGCTGTTCTTCATAGGAAAGGTACTCGTGTAGCCTCCATCTGGGCGGAGATTCTTTTCCCCCAAGGACCCAAGCGGCTTGGCTGGCAGCCCCGTCTGCCACATGCTCTCCTTCATCCCTGGCTGCTTGAATAGGCATACCGAGCACTTGTGACGCTATTTTTCTCACCGCTTCAGAACGGCTTCCACCTCCGGCCAGGATAACTTTATTTATCTTAACCCCATGTGATTGCAGCGCATCCAATCCGTCGGCCAGACCACAAAGTACACCTTCTATGGCGGCTCTGGCCAAACATTCGGGGCGGGAATTTGAGAGATTAAGACCAAACAAAGAGCCGGTTGCAAAAGGCTTGTTAGGAGTCCGCTCACCTTCCAGATAAGGTATCAAAGTAAGACCTTCCGACCCCGGAGGTGCGCTTATAGCAAGACGGTAAAATGTCTCACGATCCACACCAAGCAATTTGTTCGCCGCATCAAACACCCTTGCGGCATTCAATGTGCAAACCAGAGGCAAGAATAAACCGGTGGCATCGGCAAAACCCGCTACGGCACCGGTTGAATCAGCTGTAGGTATGGCGGAGACAGCCATGATGACGCCGGAAGTACCTATAGAAATAACCACGTCGCCTTCGGTCATCTCTATGCCCAAAGCGCTTGCGGCATTATCGCCGGCTCCCGGCGCAAGAAGAATTCCTTCCGCCGTATATCCGGGCGACTGTCGCGGTTCCATGACTGTAGGCACCAGAAGGGAGCGACCGAAAGACATTTCCAATAAGTCCTGTCTGTAAGTACCTGAGTTTGGCGCCCAATAACCTGTCCCGCTAGCATCACTTCTGTCGGTAGTCAGCGAATTGATGTCATGATGATTCCCGCGCAATTTCCATGTAAGCCAGTCATGAGGCAAGCACACTGCCGTTGCTTTGGCAGCATTAGAAGGCTCATTTCTGGCAAACCATCTTAACTTCGCTACCGTCAATGACGCTACGGGGACGGTCCCCACAGCTTTAGCCCAAGCCAAACATCCATCCTGACCAAGAGCAAATTCATCTATTAAATCTTCGGCGTCTTGGGCAGAACGCGTATCGTTCCACAAAAGAGCCGGGCGTACCACCGCCCCAGATTCATCGAGACAGATCATCCCATGCTGTTGGGCTGCAACCGCTATAGCCTTAACGTTTTGCAGCCCACCAGCAGATTCTATGGCATTTTGAAGGGCTTGCCACCAAGACTCCGGATCCACTTCCGTACCCGGTGGGTGTGGTGCCCGTCCCTGTCTGATAAGCGCCCCGGTTTCATAATCGCGTATGACCAATTTGCAGGTTTGTGTTGAAGAATCAACACCTGCCACCAGGGTAGCGGACAACTATCTAGCGCCCAATGCGTGTTCAATAGCTAGCTGACTCAAACGGACGAATCCGTAGGAGATGTCAGCGGCTTTTTGCACATCAAAATCTTCGTAAGAGGTTCTGTCTGCCATAAAGGACTTCCAGTCTTCGCCATGATCAAGGGTCGGCTCGGAAAGTGTATACACCATACTGTCTCTCAGCGCTTCTTGGACTTCCGGATCCGACCTGAAAGACTTAGCCCTTTCTTTCAAGATGAGGTATGTAGTCATATTGGCACTTGCAGATTCCCATACTCCGTCCGTCATTTCCGTACGAAGTGGCTTATAGTCAAAATGCCTTGGTCCACTATAGGCAGGCACCCCACCTGGACCACCATTTTCAAGCAAATCCACCAAGAAAAAAGCACTCAGGAGATCTCCGTGACCAAAGATCAAATCTTGATCAAATTTGGCTCCATGCTGGCCATTCAAATCGATGTGGAAAAGTTTGTTATGCCAAAGAGCTTGTGAAATCGAGTGAACAAAATTCATTCCCGCCATTTGCTCATGTCCGACTTCGGGATTGACCCCCACCATCTCCTGATGCTCCAAAGTAGATATAAACGCCAGAGCTGATCCAACGGTGGGAAGTAAAATATCACCGCGCGGTTCATTGGGTTTTGGCTCCAATGCAAAACGTAGACCAAGATTATTTTCTATAACATAGTCGGCAAGAAAATCTATTGCCTCTCTGTAACGATCCAAAGCTGCTCTCACATCTTTGGCTGCATCGGTCTCCGAACCTTCACGCCCACCCCAGAAAACATAAGTAGTTGCACCAAGCTCAGCGGCCAAATCCAAATTCTTCATCACTTTGCGCAAAGCAAATCGGCGTACACCTCGATCGTTGCTTGTGAATCCTCCGTCTTTGAATACAGGGTGAGTAAACAAATTGGTCGTCATCATGGGAACTACAAGTCCTGTTTCTCTTAACGCATTAGTAAAAGATTTAATAATTCTATCTCTATCTGCCTGGGTTGCATCAAAAGGTATTAGATCGTCATCGTGAAATGTGACTCCCCAGGCACCGCGCGCAGCAAGTTCGTGCAAGGCTACAATCGGATCCATAGGTTGGCGCGTAGCATCTCCAAAAGGATCTCTTGCCTGCCAACCTACTGTCCATAACCCAAATGAAAAATGGTCTTCGCTTCTAGGTGTTAACCGCATAATGCCTCCAATCACTCATACAGCAAGACTAGAACTATGATTTTTCTCGTCGTGCTGATCTAAATTGAGACCACCGCGGTTCGATATTACAACCGGAGGTAGTTCAAATGCTAAACATACTCACAAAGCATCTCTTTTGTCAAGTCATATTGTGACTGTTTAATTTAATCGATTGATGCGATCATACTTGCTGTAGAGTAGCTCCGCATTGAGTGTTGTACAGATAATTATACTTAAATACCGATCATTGATGAAGAATTATATTTAAATATTGGATTAATTTTTGATATAAATATTTAGAGAAAATCCGATATATTTACAGTCTATTTATGTACAAAATATATACATAAATAGACTGTAAACTAAAGTGAGTATTTAGGGTATATAAGCAACGCTATTCGGAATAATCATTGTATTTTATACAATGACAATAACCTATGCTGAAAACGTATACTTTAGTAATAACATTACAATAGTAAATACTAGTTATGCAGGTGTCATTATCCAGCTAGTTATATATAATTTTCCACGCTCTATGGTTGTTACTACACGCAGATTGTATCTACCAGGATCTCTTCCACCAGTAATAGATACTGCTGTTGCTAGAATTGCTACGGTCGCTTTAGTACCCTGGGCTTCGGCAGTTACGTTCATAGGAGAAAGATACTCTATCGTAGAATAACCTTCAAACTGCGCAGGAGGATTGAGAGTTGGGGCAATCATTTTCCACCAAGTGACCTGTCCTTCGTCCAAAGCTTTATAACTTCCGATATAATCAGCAAGAGCACTGGCCTCTATATTTAATGGTCCCGGTGATTCTATCCAAAGTGGAGAAGGGCGTCCGCCTATTGTCATCAAGCCCATAGGAATAGAATTAGTGATGAGCGTTAGTCCCTGAGCCGCTAAAGGCTGTGGAACTGGGACTCCTGGGGGAGGCTGGTAAGGAAACTTTTTTTCAAGAGGTTTTGGCATTTTTATTACAGCTCGTGCCTTTACCTCAATCAAATCTACGATATAGCGGGAATTTGTAAAGTACAGCGCGTTTGTTGGCCAACAAGTCACCAATACCATAGTTGCATTGCTTGTATTATATACAGGACTACCGGCCTGAATCACAGAAGCACTATGAACGACAAATGTATAACTATAGCATGGAGTTTCATAGTAAACGACAGAGCCTGATTTAAGCTTATCGATATTAACGAAGAAACTGACATCGTGAGCTTGCAGCACAGCCGTACCTGGCTGTCCTGGCCATACGGATGACGGATCATGACCAGCCGCTACGTTAAGTTGAGGATCATTAGTTCCTTCTACAACAGGTGCAATCAACTTGATGCTAGGTATTACGAGGTAAGCCTTGTATCCATATAGATTTGCGTTTGGATTGCATATGTATCTTTTTTTAATAATTTTCTTTTTAGGATGAAGTGGTTTCTTGCGGTCAGTCGCCAAATGAACAGGTTTTCTATCTAGTGAATTATTAGTTGATGTAGTCGCAGAAGATTGGGTAATTAAAGCTGGAGTAGCCAGGCTGAAAAAAAGTACCCCCACAATAAAAAATAATTTAAACTTAAACTGAATACGCTGCTTTAGGAGAGAAATATCTAATTCATTTTGCATCGAAGAATTCATATTCACTTATCCAATTCACTTTAGGGAACTCAAAACTCAGTATAGCTATTGAGTAGTAAAACAATGCGCATAATAACTATCCCCTACCAAAGAGAGAATAGTTATTATGCGCTAAAGATGGTACTCTAAGTTATACCCGGCTGATAAAAGTTTTCTTTTTCAGAAGGCCCAGTCCAAGAAAGACCAGTCCAAAAAGACTCAGCAAGAGCAAGTAGAGGTTTGCACCTGACCATGGCTCACCGGTGTGAACAGTGGTTGCCCCCACGACTACCTTTTTGGTTGGTTTAGGAGCAGGAGCCACTTTCTTTTTGGCTTTCACTTTGACTTTCTTGTGTAGCTTCTTATGAGCTTTCTTCTTCTCAACTTTCTTCTTTTTGTGGTGTTTAGCCTTTGTTGTAACTGTTATGTGGTGATCGATTGTCACAGTGGAGGTACCTGTTACATTCGGTCCACTTGGAGGTGTTCCGGTAGCTGTTCCGGTGTTGGAGATAGAACCTGCGTCGACGTCAGCCTGTG
>JAJZMK010000124.1 GCA_021798275.1 Actinomycetes bacterium
TTGAGATGTGTGACGATGCCGTCTTCGATAACGGCGGCGTATCTCTGCGACCTTATCCCGAGGCCGAAGGCGGAACCGTCCATCTCCAATCCCATGGCTTTTGCAAAATCGGCGTTTCCGTCGGCAAGCAAAGTAATGTAGTCGAGGTCCACGTGGCGGGACTGGCCCCAGGCCGTCATTACGAACCCGTCGTTTACGGCAATACAGTAAATGCCTTTTACTCCTTTGGCTTTAATGTCATCGGCCCGGACAATAAAGCCCGGCAAATGGTAATCGGAACACGTCGGAGTAAAAGCTCCGGGAACGGCAAACAAGACATTTTTGCCTTCGGCAAAAATGTCTTTTGTAAGGACGTCTTTTGCTCCCTCCGCAGTAATCATTTTTACTTTTACATCGGGGGTGGGGTCTCCAACCGCAACAGTCATATCAATCTTCTCCTTTGTCGTTACCTTACACAACTCTAACCGATACATAAAGGCTTGTACACCCGAGCAAGGAGATGGTGCTTTTTAGCCCACATCACTCTGCTTTTCTTCCACTCTACCCGTATGAGAGCGGGCCCGCAAACCGGCGGAAAGCATCTGCCAGGCAAACAGACCGCCTATGCCTTCTCCTGCCCTTAACCTCAGATCAAAAAGAGGCTCCAACCCCAAAGCGTCCAAAATAAGTTTGTGAGCCGGTTCTTTGCTTCTGTGGGCCGCAAGAAGATGGGCGGCCACCAATCGATCCAGATGAGTCGCCAGCAGTGCCGCCGCCGAGGTCAGGTAGCCGTCCAAAATAACGATGCCGTTCAGTCTGGAAAACTCAAATATCAGACCTAGCATAAATGCTATGTCGGGTCCGCCGACTTTTGCCGCCGTCAAAACCGGATCCCCGCGAAGACCGGCCGAGTCTTTCCCCTCCGCTGCGATTCTTCCCCTGATGCGGTCGACCGTCACAATTTTATTGCGGGCAATCGAGTAGTCCGAAGCGGCTCCCTGTCCTATACATTGGGACCCGTCCAGATCCAAAAGAACGGCAGTAAGCGCCGCTGCCACAGTGGTGTTGCCGATACCTATATCGCCCAACAACAGGACTTTGGATTCCAAAATGAGTTTTTTTGCGATGTCCAGCCCAAAATTATAGAATTTCTCGGCATCGGCGGGGCAGAGGGCATCTTTTTGAATCAAATCCCCCCTCTCGGAAGAGGCCTCCATTCTCAGGCAGTTTTGTGCCGGCTCACCTTCCACGCCCACGTCCACCGGCAGCAAACCGACGGAAACCTCTTTGGCGATGGCCGCCCCAAGGGATTCCGAACGGAGCGCCGCCGACAAAACATCTTTCGTGACGCCGGCTTCGTAAGCCGATATATGATGTCGGGTCACGGAATGATCGCAGGCCACCAAAACCATCGTGGCTTTATCGTCCTTGTCAATGCCATGCTGCAGCAGCCTGTCCATCGACTTATCCAAAAGACCCAACGAACCGGGAACGTAAAGCAATTCATCCGCATCGTCCCTGACATTCACGATTTCACTGCCCACCGGCGCCGTTACCAAAAAGGAAGATTTGTCTGTCTCCTGATTCCAGGTGTCGCGATATACAAGATTTTCCAAATCGAGTTTCACCGACCACCCGTGTCTTTCGAGACCCGGCAGAGGATTCCGTTCGTCCGGCCATCCCACGCACAGCCATCCCAGGTTTTCCACGCCGTCGGGTATCGAAAGCATTTCCGAAAGATCCCGGCTTTTGAATAAGGTCACCCAGCCCAAACCGAGACCTTCCGCCCTGGCGGCCAGCCACATGTTTTCGATGGCACAGGCACATGACCACATGTCGGCGTCGACGTATGTCGCTCTTCCCAAAACCTGTTCGTGCGATACCCGCCTGTCGCAACACACCACGATGCCGAGCGGAGCTTCGGCGATTCCCTCCAACTGAAAATCAAGCATTTGGCGCCTTTTTTCTTCGTCGAGTTTGGAAGCGGCCAAGAGGCGCTCTTTGGCGGCCAGTTGGGCCGCCCTGGCCCGCAAAGCGTCGTCGCGCACCACGATAAAACGCCACGGTTGTGAGTGCCCGACCGATGGGGCGGCATGGGCGGCGGCCAGAATCTTGCCCAAGATCTCTTCGTCCACGGCATCCGGGCGAAACCTTCTCACGTCCCGTCTAGAATACAAAACGTCATAGAAAGACTGCGCTTCGTCTCCGTTAAAACGCCATCCGTCCGGCGCCGCTCTTCTCTGCCTGGCTGACGTGACGTCTCCCGTCAGCGGGATTGGTCTGGGGTAATTCATATTAGCCTCATTTCTTATGATTTATAAGTCTGAAAATTGCTTGCATGTCAAGATATTTTTCACATGTATCTGCAATTTTATCTATTTCATATTCACGCAGTGCCTCGTAATTAAAAGCTCCGATATTGACATTTTTATTGGATCTTCCGGCGGAGTGTCTCAAAAAAGCAGCCCTGAAGCTGTTGTTCTCAAAAACGCCGTGCAGCGAAGTTCCAAAAACCGTTCTTTCGGCGTTAAAACATCCTTCGTACAAATTGTCTTTGTCAGAGAACATTTTGGACGCAAAGTCCGTTTGGGTGTCCGTGAAATACGATTTTGCCTCCGCAGCCGGCCGAAATTTTTTGTTCAGCACGAATAAAGGATTTACCGACAAACCCGGCTGCGGCGATATTGTGCCGTGATGAATCTCATAGCCCTCTATGTCACACGGCTCGGAGAACAAAGATACGGCGTATGTGCGGCGTATGATTTTTTCCTCAGAAAACTTGGTTATGACGGGCAACATTCCCAAAGTTTCGATAAGTCCGGACTTCGACTCGACCCCGTCTTCTATTTCGGCACCCAACATT
>JAJZMK010000053.1 GCA_021798275.1 Actinomycetes bacterium
ATCTCATAAATTGGAAGATACGGCCTTAAAGATCAAAGAGCGTTTTGGGTCTAAGTATCTGAGGTACGGCTCCACCAACGATTAATTTTTATCCAATATACAGAGTGTATTTGGATAAAAATCTTACGTCTCCGACGGTTTTGGCGAAAATTGTTAATTTGCTTTCAAGTCAGCCATTGATTCAAAGTTATTCATCTAGTCTTGCAGTTGCTTTGCAGAGTTGATCCAGTCGTAAAAATCAGTTAGGTCATTAATATCTAGAATGCATCCGGAGTGCTGTATATGAATCTTCCCTACGATTTGGGATGTGTCGGTCTCAGAGTGCGTTATCGGCATGGCATCTTGATAAATCAGCTCATAAATATCTCTCCCTGGACTTATTAGAAATAAGCGAAGATCTCTCTAGATAATGGCGATTCGGAAAAGCTATGCGACTGAGAATGAGCTTAGTTCGCCAAGCCTGTGTCGTCCCGATTTTCCAGTAAGAGGCCACTTTATGTGCTCTTCATCTGTTCACCGGTATATTGATCACCCCGTTGCTACGGTAAAATCCATACCTAGGGTTTCAGATGTACTTTATTTGAGTAACAGCCGTAATGTCATGGCGATCAACTTGCGGTATTGTAAATATAAGTGAGATCATAAAAGATAATTTATAGACAAAGCCTGGGTCTCAAAGCCGAATGATTTTGATATAATAATTAGTTGACATAAAAATTATCATATATAGAATTAGTGGAAGGGGGCAAGATGTCTTTATCGGAAGAGGAGCAGAGAATACTCAAGGAAATGGAGCAAAGGCTGTTTGAGTACGATCGCGGATTCGCATCTAGAGTAAGCTCCGGGTTCGAAAGAAGTCACATCCATTCTTCCCTCCTGTGGCCGTCCTCAGCTTTCGTGGTCGGGTTTTTTATATTGATTTTTAGTTTTCGTGCCTCGCTCTTACTCGCCACGATAGGACTGATGGTTATGCTCCTATCTGCTTTCATGTTTGAACGCAATTATCGCGCTACGAATAAAGACACAGGAAATAGTGGAGATCTTTCTTTCGAGGATAATAACCAGCATATCCGCCATAAGCCTATAGCGGAAGAATTGTCTGTCATAGCACACAAGGTAACCCATCTTTGGCGCAAGCAATCCTGAGTCATGCTTTCCAACTGATGATACCCCTGACGATACATATCATCGTCAAGTGAGAGTAATCATTTCTTATCTGAGACTACTCAATGCTCTGTTTTGCGTGATCTATTTTTTAATTCCCAAGCGCAATTTCTACAGTACCTATAAAGCACATAAAAACGGGCGGAGTTGGATATCTTTTAGAATGGAAACCGCTTACGGCGGTACTCAGTTATTTCTAAAACGACATGATGTCATAGGATATCTGAAGTGGTGCGCCAATGAACGCTCACAAAGTATTTCTAGGCGATACTGACCCTCTTGTGAGCGGAGATACATGTCAATCCTGATATTTTTTCTATTCGATTTGCAAAGTAGTATATAAGATAGGAATTGAATCGGATTTGCCTGTATATTTGGTATAAGCGAAGACAACATGATAACTATCAAAATGTCAGGTGCCCTTAGATGGGCTTGTAAAGGTTCTATGTGGTAAATTTGGCTATATCCCAAATTGGAAACGTAAATCGCGGGGTGCTAAAGTGAAAACGGATCACTCTGTTTTTGAAAGATCATAGTCTATGGAACGAGCTCTGGTGTTGAATGCTACTTACGAGGCATTAGGGTTCGTGTCGACTCGAAGAGCATTGGTGCTTTTACTCTACGGCAAAGCAGAGCTTGTGTATAGGACGGGTGTAACCGTATCTTCTGTAAGTAAATCATTTCCGGAACCGTCTATTGTCCGCCTGCGAAATTATGTCAAGGTCTCCTACAACCGCAAAATCGCGATTACTAAAAAAGCAATTTTCATCAGAGATCACAACAGATGTCAATATTGTGGAGCGATAGCAGAGAATATTGACCATGTCATCCCCAAGAGTCGCGGTGGGAAAAATTCATGGGATAATGTCGTGGCGGCATGTAGAAGGTGTAATGCCATCAAAGGCAGCAGGTTGGTTTCGGAGACTAATCTCAAGCTAAATAAAATCCCAAAAGAACCACAACCAGCAGGGCAACTTTTCATAGTTCATGGCGAGATACGTCCTGAATGGAAACCCTATGTACAGACAGTGGAATGGGAGCCGGCTTTGCTCATGGAAAATTGTTCCTAAGGCCAGATATTCAGATAGATTCATAGGTAAATAAGTGCAATACGCGGCTTCAAACAAAGCTTTTAGTGTCGTATATCAAACGGGAATGACGGAGCAACTAGTCAATAGAATATATCCTTTATCATGTCGTAGTGTTGTCGTATGTGATCCTGTTGACGCCGCATTGGTGGTCGGGAGCTCGCAAAATGAAGTAGAGATTAGAAGTAGTCTTTCAAACAACATAAATTATAATGTGGTAAAGAGAAGAAGTGGCGGCGGTGCTGTCTTGGTGCTCCCCGGGAAGCAGATATGGATAGATGTATTTATTCCTAAAGAAGACCCTTTATATGTGGAAGATATTCTGGAAGCTCCTTTATGGCTGGGTCAGCTTTGGTCAAAAACTATTAACTCTGTTTACAACAAGGACAATACAGAGGTTTACAGAGGACGTCTTATCGGTTCGCTGTCAAAGCTAATATGCTTTTCCGGTCTGGGGCCTGGTGAGGTCCTTCTAGAGGGACAAAAAATAGTGGGTATATCTCAGCGGCGCATACGAAGTGGCACGTGGTTCTATACAATGCTTGACTTATACGATACACAACTACAACTATATGACCTGTTGAATATTAGAAGCAGTGTCAAGACGCTACAAGAAAATAATAAGATGCTTCTTGCTAGTAAGAAGCATCATAATTTACAAAATACCTTTGAGCAAGCTATTACAGATAATCTCCGGTATAAAGATATGTTTGAAAAAACGTTTCTTTCATTTTTTTGCGAACTTTGATCAATAAATCAATATATATATATATATATATGGAAGTATTCAATTTCTCAGGCATAATTTTCTACGGGCAATAACCACATTTTCTCAAGCGATGTGCTAGTCTGCACATGTATCCAGATCATTTTGGTCTGTCAATCTATAGAGGATATATTTATGGTGATTGATCAAGGCGTAAAAGATCGTTCTTCTGATGTAGCAGGTGATAATCAACCCGCCCTAAAAGTTAAGGACCTCGTAAAATCCTTTAAAGGTAATGTAGTTATCAATAATGTCAGCTTGGAGATACCAAAAGGTTGTTCATACGGATATCTCGGTCCAAATGGAGCCGGTAAAACCACATTAATGAGAGTCGTACTTGGTCTAACTGCCAAAGATAAAGGTACGGTAGAAATCTATGGTCAAGATGTAGCTGCCGATAGGCGAAGTGCCCTAAGTAGGGTTGGAGCCATTATCGAAGAGCCAAGGTTCTATAAAAATCTGACTGCCGTTGCCAATCTGGAGATTTTAGCCGCAGCTCGCGGCGGCGATTGCCATACACGAATTCCTTATGCTCTTGATCTGGTAGATCTTATTTCGTATGCAAAAAATAAAGTTGGCAGTTATTCTATGGGGATGAGACAAAGGTTGGGGATAGCAGCTTGCTTGATTGCCGATCCACAGCTAATTTTGCTCGACGAACCTATGAACGGTTTAGACCCGGCCGGTATGAACGCTTTGAGAGAACTTATAGCTAAATTGGTCTCAGAGGGACGTAGCGTCCTACTCTCATCCCATCTTTTGGATGAAGTTCAAAAAACTTGTGACTATATAGCCATATTGGATGATGGTCAAATTGTGTTGCAGGGTCGTCTGTCAGAGATTATAGCCGCTGGAGACATTGATATAGTCATAGAGTGCAGCGACCCTGAAAAAGCTTTTGAATTGCTTAGGGGAGATAGCAGGATTAGTAAGTGTCAAATTACCGATTCCGGCATCACCTACAGTCTTGCGGCAGGAAGCGATTCAAAAAGCCATATAGGAGAGACAAATCATCTTCTGGTGCAGAACGACATAATGGTCTACGCTCTAGGGTCTTCCCAGCGTAGTCTAGAGAAAAGATTTCTGGAATTGACCAAAAAATTGGGGGAGTCGGGAAAATTGGGGGAGTCGGGCGCCACTCCCGCCTTTACATGAATGTGATACCGGCATCCCAAAAGAAGACTTAGGAAAAGAGTTATAGCATATGGCAAAGTCTGACAAACCTATATACGAGTTAACACAAAAGCAGCAAGACAAAATGGCATTTACAGAAGAGGAGAATAGAGAGCAACCGCTTGAAAATGATCATTGGGTCATTTCTTCCTACGACAGTATTCACGTTAGGAAAATGAATATTTTCGAGGCAAGCGTCTATACTCTCCGACATAGGAGAGGTCTATATGTGTTTGCTTTTATGTTCTCATTCGGGATAATTTTTATAGTCTCTCTGGTGATCATGCTATTGCATCTCACGGATCCAAGCAGGTTCACTGCTTTAGGGCACCTCGGCAAATTCGGGGCTTTATCAACAATCATCGCCTTTTTTACTTCCGTAGCGGGAGTTGTGCTTGGCGCTACGGCTGGTGCCAGTGATCTCAGCATCGGTGTGCTCAGAAATCTGGTGGCCACCGGACGTTCCAGGATCGCATTATTCGCAAGCGGTCTCTTGGCATCTGTAAGGGTTATTTTTGAGCTCATGATGGTAACGTTATTGGCGTTTGGAGTCGCCAGCTATTTCTCGAGACCAAATCATAGTGCACTGACATTTTCTATTATGTTGCGCGTTGACCTTTGGGTGATACTGGATGTCTTGACATGGACCATCATATCTTTTGGTATAGCGAATCTGTTTTCCTCTCGCTCTATTGCCATAGGCGTCATTTTGGTTGGAGATCTAGTCCTTGGTGGGATACTGTCGAGCTTTTCATCTTACCCGGGTTGGCGCCAGGCATTTGTAGGGGTGACATTGAGGCAGATTATGCCTGCCGCACTACAGCCCGGTGCTACCACCAACCGTATTGAAACGGGCTGGCAAGCAATCATCGTTATTGTGCTTTGGCTTGGGGTTGCCCTTTTCTTAGGGGCACGGCGAGCACAGAAGCGAGAGCTCTAATAAGCCCTAACCCTAATGGTAGGTATAGCAATCATGACATCAGCCTTCTGGTATGTCCGGTTATCGTTACCATAGAGACTGAAGGCATCTACGGTTAGTAAGTATCCTAGTGGAAGCAGAAATCTTACAGAGCCAGCTTGTTGGTATAAATTACATATACAAAAATTGAAAAGCGCTTTTTATGTCCCACCAGAGGACAAGGAGATAGCAAATACCAAAACTGATTCTTTGAAAGCGTTCCTAAATAGCCCCTAGGATTCAGGAGTCTTAATTTTGTCAGTCGTAGTACTTTAGCGTTCCACAACTAGGCATCGGTAAATTTTACGATATGTACCGTAAAAACTTGTTAGAGTTTTAATAACCGCATCTAGATATTTTAAGATTTCCATGTGGAGCGTAAAAAACATACCGACTATAGGTATTACCAGGAAGGACTAAAAGTTGGGTTGGGACGCTGCTAGGTTGAGGACTTCTTTCACCGAGTATTTTTCTGCCAATGCTCATGAGCCGGTTGAACCTTGGCCTCTAATCCCGGCCGAAGCAGGACTGCTATTCACGATAGCCGGTATGGTACCTTTTAAGCCCTATTTTACAGGGGAAGAGAAACCTCCTTTTAAAAGGGCTACAAGTATACAGCGTTGCTTTAGGATGCTCGATATCGAGCTGGTGGGAACTACAGCAAGGCACAACACTTTCTTTGAGATGTTGGGGAATTTCAGCTTCGGTGATTATTTTAAAGAAGAAGCTATCTCTTATGCCTGGCAATTCGTTACGGAAGTTCTAGGTCTAGAAAAGGACAAATTATGGGTTACGGTCCATGAGTCGGACCAAGATTCCACTATGTTATGGAAAGATATAGCCCAAATACCCGATGACAGGATTCAGGTCATGGGGGAAGATAACTTTTGGAAAATGGGCGATATCGGACCGTGTGGGCCGTGTTCTGAAATCTATTTTGACAAAGGAAGTCGTTTTGGAGTAGACGGCGGTCCTAAATTTGGCGGTGAAGACAGATTTGTTGAAATTTGGAATCTAGTTTTTATGCAATACGAGAGGCTGAGCAATGGCGATATGGTGCCGCTACCTAAGCCCAGTATAGATACGGGTGCCGGTCTGGAAAGAATACTGGCTCTTTTAGAGGGTGTGGATTCTGTCTTTGACACAGGACTGATTAAGCCAATTATGGATCATGCAGCAGCGCTAGCCGCGTTGTCGCAGAATAAATTTGAAGAAGAGGTAATCAACTTACGCATATTGGCCGATCATGCCAGGGCCATGACCTTTTTGATTTCAGACGGCGTTTTCCCTTCCAACGAAGGACGCGGTTATGTGTTACGGAGAATAATCAGAAGAGCCGTTCTAAGAGCCAATCATCTTGGATATGAGGGCTTGATGACTCCGGAACTTGGTTTGTATGTTGCGCAACTGATGAAAAACGATTACCCAAAACTTGATAGGGATGCAAGTCTGATAACTAAAATTCTGTCTAAGGAGGAAGAAACCTTCAGAAAAACGCTGAAGTCGGGGGCAAGTCTTCTTAGGCAGGCCTTGGATGAAAGTTCCTCGATTTTAGCAGGTGACGTTGCTTTTAAATTGCATGATACCTATGGATTTCCTATCGAGCTTACCGTTGAAATGGTCCATGAAAAGAAAAAAGAGGTGGATCTGGAATCCTTTTCCTCGTTGATGGATACACAGCGGGAGATGGCCAGAGCAAGCAGGAAACAATTGATAAAAGACGGCGAAGTTAACTATAGCGTTTTTGAAAAATTGCAAGAAAACTATGGTATTACCCAATCCTTGTGGCATGATAACACTACTTTGGAGTCAAGAGTTCTGGAAATCCTTCCGACATCAAAGGACAATATATATGATATTGTTCTGTCTGGCACCTGCTTCTACCCCGAAGGCGGAGGCCAGGTTGGGGATAAAGGTATTATCAAGGGTTCTGGGGTAGTATTTGAGGTCTTTGATACCCAGATGGGCCCTTTTTCAATAGTTGTTCACCGAGGTCGTTTTCTAAAAGGCATCTTCGATGTGGGAGCAGAAGTTCAGCTGGAAGTAAATGAAGAGATGCGCGCCAGAACAATGAGAAACCATACGGCTACTCATCTTTTGCATGCCGCATTACGGCAAGTACTCGGCACCCATGTCAAGCAGCACGGTTCTTTGGTCGCTCCCGATCGTCTCAGATTTGATTTTAATCACTTTGCCCCTCTGACAAAAGAAGAGAAAATCAAGATTGAAGATTTGGTTAACTCTCATATCTTCAATAATGAAGAGGTAGATATTTACGAAACAGACAGGCATGAAGCGGAATCGGCCGGAGCGATAGCTTTTTTCGGTGAGAAATATGGCGATAGAGTTAGAGTCGTAAAAGCCGGTGATTTTTCCACGGAGTTATGCGGCGGTACCCACGTTCACGCTTTAGGTATGATAGGCATGTTTCACATTATTTCGGAAACATCCATAGGAGCAAATACGCGCCGTATTGAGGCAACGACGGCGGCCAATACTTTGGATGAATTAAGGACATTGGACGATATTCTCCAATCTATAACCGCCAAATTGAATACCTCAAGAGAGCAGGTGCTGATCTCTTTGGATAAATTAGAACAATCCGAAGTGTCAGCCAGAAAAATTTTGGATAAATTAAAATCGGAAAAGCTGCATACAGAGGTTAAGAACCTAGCCGGCAAATCTGATAAGGGATCGCTGATTGCCAGGATCGATAATTATACATCGGAAGAATTACGACAAATTGCTTTGGCATTGTCGAATACGCACAAAATCGATTTTGTAGCCCTCATCGGCACATACGAAGGACAAAAAGTATCTTTGGTAGTTGCCGTGAATCCGGAGAAAGGTTATAAGGCAAAAGAAATTATTACTGAAGTCGCTCCTTTGTTTGGTGGCGGGGGTGGAGGGTCAGACAGCTTGGCGGTGGCCGGTGGCAAAGATATCGCCGGGATCAAAGCCGCTTTGAACAAATTGACCTCCTATACTGCGTAAGTGGCGTAATCTTTCTTTTTTCTCTGACACGTATCTCGAAAACCATTTACAAACAGGTCATCTCATGTCTTTAATTCTATATTTCCTGTATTGAGTCGGAAAGAAAAGAGCTTCTCTCTGTCGTCTGTATATCTATAAGAGAGGTAACTTTACGGTGGGTTTTTTCCTGCAGTGATGGTAAAGTTAAAAAATGTCTTCCGGACGAATAATTGCTTTAGACCTAGGCATTAAAAGAATAGGATTGGCTGTTTCTGACTCCAACAGAGTTTTAGCAATGCCGTGGGCCGTAATAAACCGGATGCCTGATTATGTCGAGACATACAAAAGTATAAAGAGATCTTTGGATTCTATAGAGGTCTCTTTGATCGTAGTCGGACTCCCGGTATCTCTCGATGGCAAAATACGACAGGCAGCCTCTAATATCCATAAAGAGGCAGAAAATCTTGTTCAACTATTTAATATAGAGTGGTTGTTTTGGGATGAGAGAAACTCAAGTAAGCAGGTTGTAAGTCTCATAACTGAAACGACCAGGAGGTCTACAGAGCTATTGTCAATTCCGCAAAAAGAGAAATATTCTAAAGAAACTGGCGGCAAGACGATCACGACAGGTGATGTGCTTTCATATGCTTCACACGATAATAAAAACGATATGAGAATTTCGCGAAAGCACTTACCACTGCGTACTAAGAAAAAAATTCAGACCATTGATGACAAAGCAGCAGCGATTATTCTACAAGCATATTTAGACGCGATAAAGTAATTTCTATCTCATATCGGAGTGGAAAAATCGTATTTTGTAGCGCAATCAACCTTGGTTTGGCCAAAACTTGATCTTTGGCAAAATCTCTATCAGGAGAGGCTTATGCAATGACAGAGCTGGCAGGCATCATAGGAGATCCGATAGGGCACTCACTGTCACCGGTGATACATAACGCTGCTTACAAACAATTGGGCTTAGACTGGCATTATAGTGCTTATTTAGTCAAGAAAAGTAATATTGCTGAAGCCATCAGAGGTGCTCTGGCTCTGTCGCTTCGCGGTCTTTCCGTAACCATGCCGCACAAGGGCTCCGTTTATGCACTGGCAGATAGGAAGAGCGAGACGGTTGAGCAATTGGGTGCAGCCAATACTATAAGCTTTATCGATGGGCAGATAGTAGCAGACAGCACGGATGGCCAAGGCCTCCTGGACGATATTTTGGATTGGGGATTCATTCCGCTCAACAAAAAGATTGTTGTTTTGGGAACCGGAGGTGCTGCCAGGGCAGCCGTTCTCGCTCTTGGCAATTCCGGAGTCAGCGAAGTAGTTGTTTTGGGTCGCAGAATCGAGATGGCTCGCGAGGTCGCAAATTTGGCCCCCGGACGAAGCAATTATGGTCTTATAGAAGATATCAAGCTATTGGCCAAAGCCGATATGTTTATCAACGCTACACCGGTTGGTATGACCGATAATAATGAGCTGTCGGCAAGTCGCCTGAATTGTCTGGAGAATATTCTTACGGAGCGCCATTGGCTGTTTGATATGATTTACTCTCCTTTGGAAACGCCGATGATGAAAATGGCCGGGGCGTTGGGTGCAAAAGTCAGAAACGGACTGGGAATGTTGATACACCAGGCTGCCATACAATTTTACCTTTGGACCGGATATGAAGCCCCGATTCAAGTTATGTGGGAAGCGGTGCTAAACAATATCGAGTAGCTTGATGATATCGGCTACATATTTTGAGCGGTGATAATTTTTTACCTTTTCCCATATGGCGCTGTAGCGTAACTAAAGTGCTTTGACAAGAGATATCAGTATCCCCGAGAGATGAGAACCTCTTCGCTGACCATAATTGGAACTTCCGGGGTATGATATAAGGCAATTGCCAAGGCATCAGAAGGTCGAGCATCAATTCTTTTTTGTCCCTTTGGACCAGAGATTACAATTTCCGTAAGAAATAATTCGCCTATTGCTTTTGTGATCAAGACACGCTCAAGTGTCAGAGAAAAATTGTTTAAGATATCAAGTATCAAAATATGCGTAAGCGGTCTCTTGGTTTGTATCTTATTCTGGGCATATGATACGGCTATACCTTCCATGGCTCCCGTTTTAATGGTGAGCCTGCGGTGAGGCGGCAAAATTTCCTCCAGAGTAATCTTTGGGTAGCTGTCTGGTAAATTGATACCTACATTGACGATTTTCATTTGTAGCGAGACGTCTGGTATGGGGATTTCGCTTTTTTGATCTGCTCCGGTAATCGTTGTTTTCGGTATGCGGTCCTCGTTTTTGATGTCCTTAGATTCTGCTTCCTGACCGCTGAAATCCATCATTGGTTACCTCTGAGAGTTGTCCCGGATTTAGTGTGAGCCGGTAAAAAAATTATACTAGATTTGCCGGCTGTGTTTTATTTTTAACTACCTCTGTAGTGTCTATATAGAAATCGCTTTTAGAGAAACCCCCACTTGCTGGTCTGATAAATATTTTGAGTGGAGTCTCGTTGTCGGTAAAGCACTTTGTTCATGAGCGATGCTCATGAACAATTTAGGCTATCCACCTTTTGTTCTTGGCATTTGTATTTCTGTATTCAACGTTTAAAACCAAGCCTACGGCAGCAAAAAACGCCAATATAGCCGATCCGCCGTAAGAGATGAAGGGAAGCGGGATACCCGTAATCGGCATAAGTCCTATATCCATACCTATATTTTGGAACGCTGAAAAGACTATAAATGTCAAAGCACCCATGCAAAGCAGCTTTCCCATAATGTCCTTGGAGTATTTCGTTGCCCGGATGATTCTAAAAGCTATCAGGGCATAAAGACCTATGACAAGTAGTGAACCAAGGAATCCGAGTTGCTCACCTATGGCGGCAAATATGGTGTCGGCATACAATTCTGGGATATAGGATAGATTGACCAAGGACCCTTTAAAAAGTCCGCTACCTTTGACTCCTCCCAGTCCTATGGCATTTTCAGTCTGTGTCAGTTGGTATTTGGAAGCTGCCGATGCCCCATTAGGGTTGAAAAAGCTGGTCAGTCGCTGCAGCTGATATGAATTTAAAAGGTGCTCATGAATTGCCAAAAATCCGATTCCGCCGATAATGAGAGCCAATAGAAAAAGGAATCTTAAGCGTACTCCTGCTACGACGAGAAGAGATATAACCACTACACTCAAAACAACTCCTGTCCCAAGGTCAGGTTGCTTGACGATAAGAAGAGCCGGAATTCCGGCGAGAGCCAGTAGAACGAGTATTCTCCGCGGACGGAGATCTCCGTCCGCTGACTGTACATACCATGCTATGGCACATATCACACCTATAACGCTGATTTCAGAGGGTTGAAGTTGTATAGGACCAAGAGGTATCCATCGTTGAGCGCTGGCTGAAGGTCCGCTGTAAGCGGTAGAGATTTGCGAGTGAAAAGCAAAGACTGCTATCAACATCAAAACTGTCAATCCATACAGCGGATATGCCAGATATTCAAGCCGTCTATAATCAATAGAAGATGTGATAAGCATCACGGCAAATCCCAGCACAACGTATATGATCTGTCGCTTTAGAAAGTATGTTGGTTCTAACGGGTAGTAATTTTTTGTTGCCGAGTAGACAATAATGAGTCCGATGGCCGAGATGGCGATGACGCCTAAGATAAGCAAGAAGTCTACTCGTCTTAGCTTGGCCCATACGGGAGTTTTTTTCAACGTCGTATATTTTGAGACAACTGAATTGGTTGTCTCAAAAAATTGTGTTACCACTTAAATAAATTACCTTTTGTCGTCTTTTATATATTCTATGAAATCCGCTACTTGACGCGTGCAACCCCTATATCATAAAGTAATTATAAGCGCTTCGGTATGCATGCAGCTTTTTTCAAAAGCTAACTATCAGTAATCATAGCTTATTTATCAGCTTAGTGCTCTGATGTAGCTTGCAGTCTACATCCTCTTTTTGGATCCTTATACCGATGTATTGACATAACGACTTATGGCCGTTTTTTTATTAGAAGTTTAATTAGTGGTAGTTTCAGATAATACTAAGCAGTCTCCCTAAACACCCAACTGGTTAGTTTGAAAGATATCTAGGTTTTTGCTATCAGGAAAGAGTTGAATTACCTATTCAACATTGTTTACAAAAAGCATAGGTCATACTACGCGGGTTTAATTAATGATCTAGCTCATAGCAGATGACAAAGGCTACGAGCTATTTCAAGTCGCAATCTGTACTTTTTGTCTTTTCTGAAGGGAAAGTGTAAGCGATGCATCATGGATTGACTACTCAGGATCAATGTCTTTATAACTTGTCAATTGGTATTGCATGGCTGTGGGAAGCGTTAGAGTAGGTTACGATCATGTAAATGGCTAAAAACCTACGAGTCTTTGAAATAAGGGCTTGTTATGGGTCACGACTCGCCATCAAGTCAGAGACAAGGTGGCCATTTTGGAGTGGGTCGTCTGGTGGGCTAATGAGGGCTGAATGGTCTATTGACTGTATGGCCTAGGGAATCGGAAAAGCTATTTTAGAATCAAAAGCAGTATAAGTAGGGCCTGCTTGATGAGAGAACCTAAAAACTCAGCAGCGCTAGGAGCAATACACAAATCATGATTTTTCTAATGTGCAACACACTGATAACGAATTGGACGAATTGGAGGTAGAGGTGTGCGGAAGGTCATACTGTATGGTTGCTATCCTTGGATGGGGTCGCGGAAGATCCGCAATTTGATTGGGACGACACTATGGGGATAATCTCGCATCAATCATCGGAACCCAAGATGCCGTCATTCTGGGTCGTCGTACCTACAATGAGTGGGCCGAATTCTGGCCAGAGAGCGATCTCGAGCCTTTTAGTAGTTCTATCAACGGGGTCATGAAATATGTAGTCACATCCACAGCGCTCGATCGAACGTGGTCTAATACGGTTACAATTGAAGGCGATATGACCCAGTTTATAAATAAACTCAAGAGTGAACCAGGATTAGATATAGGAGTGCATGGAAGTATAGCGGTTGCTCAGTCACTACTTGCTGCCGGTGTGGTTGATGAATTAAAGCTGGTGATAATGCCTAAGATAGTAGGCCGAGGAAGAAAACTCCTTGAAGGTTTATCGACAATTTTGGTAGAACCAATACAAAGCAAGATTTCGCCCGGTGGATATCTTCTCGTTGACTATCGCATTATCAAGTAGTCAGGGCTGATGTTACCCTGTGGAGATCACCAAATCGGGGTGTGGGGCGGGAAGCCAACGGCTTTAGCCATGCGAGGTAGCCCCACTTGCTCCAAAGGAGTAAGTGGTACAGCGGCGTGCCATGCTCTTAACCATGGCCTACAGGTCGTCGAAGAAGACGGTGTACTCGGCGAAGTACCACATCATCTGGTGTCCGAAATATCGTCGTCGCGTATTGGTTAGCTGGGTCGAGGTGCGACTGAAAGGAGATCATCGCTTTAGTTGTGGCTGAGCTATCTGGCAATGTGATCGAGGTCGAGGTAATGGCGGACCACGTACACCTGCTCGTCGAGTTTCCACCTGCTGTAGCGCTACCTAAAGCGCTACGGCTCCCAAAAGGTCGCTCGTCCAGGCTACTTAGAGCTTGAGTTTTCGCGCCTTCGTCGTCTCCCCACCCTTTGGAGCCCGTCGTGGTTCGTTTCGACTGCTCGCTATGTGCCCCTTGAGATTGTTCGCCGCTACGTCTGGAATCTGAAGCTGGCTGGTTGATGCCAAGCCAAGAGGTCCGCTACAACTCTCCTCTCAGGGTCTCGCCATCTCAGCAACGCGCACTAAAGGACGTGTTTGACACCTGCCGCTTCGTTTGGAATAAGGCGCTTGCAGATTGGATCGAAGCGTGGAAAAAGAACAAGACCGGCATCGGCTTTTCCCAAGCAAGCAGAACCTTGACCAAACGCCGGAAAGAGCTCGACTGGCTAAAGGCTATACCATCGGTTTCAGAACAGCAGATCCTACGCGATCTGTACAAGTCGATATCAGCGTTTTTCGATAAGAAGAACCCTGCAAAAAGACCCAGCTTTAAGAAGAAGGGCACCCACCACAGCGCACGATGGACAAGGAATGGGTTTTCAATTCGCGACTCTAAGCTCTTTGTGGCCGTAAAGGGAGGCCGTATCGGTCTTCGGGTGATCTGGTCAAGAGAGCTTTCCTCTGAGCCCTCCTCTGTGACGATCTATCGCGATCATTGCGGTCGGTACTTCGCTAGCTTCGTCGTATCCATCGAAGTACCAGAAACAAGACTAAACCCAACCGGTCAGGTAACAGGACTAGATGTCGGCTTGAAGATGTTCGCGACCACCGAGGATGAAGAAAGCGATATCTCTAACCCGCGCTACCTGCGCGAAGCACAAAAAGCCCCGGTGTGATCTGAGCGCAACGTCTCTTTAAAGAAAAAAGGATCGAAGAACAGATCCAAGGCCACAAGGCACCTTGCTCGCGTCCATGTACATGTAGCAGCACAACGACTTGACTTCGCCCACAAGCAAGCACGAGAGCTCGTTCGCTGCTACGATGTCATCGGTGTCGAGGACTTAAGCGTAAAGAACATGCTGGCCAGGTCCAAGAGAGTGGTCCACAAGCGCGCGAAGGCCGGATTGAATGCTGCGATCTCAGATGCGAGCTGGTCGAAGTTCCTAAAGGTGCCCGAACACCAGGCGAGAAAGGTCGGTGCCGAGGTAGTGAAGATGAACGCTGCGTATACCTCGCAGCGCTGCGGTAGGTGCGGGTCGATAGCCAAGACCCGTTTGGAATTGTCAGATCGAACGTTCAGCTGCGAGGAGTGTGGTCTAGAGATGGACCGAGACAAAAACGCAGCCAAGAACTTGAACCCAGATCGTGCACGTCAAAACCCGGCGGGGCTGTTATCCGGGCGAGACGACGACGGCAGTAAGACAGAAGTCCCTGTGGGGACCAAGGCAGCTTTAGTCTCAAAATCCCACGGCTTTAGTCGTGGGAGCTGTCAATCCAATCAGAACCGAGTTTTTCTCCGTATCATATTCTTTGTGAGCAAGTGACTACCATTGATAAGTGGTAAAAACTGTAGAAAGGATAGTCGAAAAACTTTGCATCTTTGATTAATAATTTTGTCAAAAAAATCTGCTTCCTGCTAAGTAAAGCTCTTTGATAGGTGCTCGTTTTTTAAAAAATTATATGCTCAAGCGGGCACAAGGTATTATCTACGATTATTCCCATTCTATCGAGGCCGGCGGCTTGCTTGTGATATCGAGTACCACTCTTGTTATCTCGTGGATTTCGTTTGTGATTCTGGAGGATATTTTGGAAAGTAATTCATAGTCGAGTTTTGCCCAGTCGGCAGTCATGGCATCTTGACTCGTGACTGGTCTGATCACCACAGGGTGACCGTATGTCCGGGCATCGCCTTGTATACCCACTGATCTGACGTCAGCAAGAAGGACCACGGGGCACTGCCAGAGAGATCTGTCCACCCCGGCATCATTTAGTTCCTCCGTCACAATCCTATCTGCGGTAGCCAGTATTTTTAGTCTGTCTTCTGTAACCTCACCTATGATCCTGACGGCGAGACCGGGTCCCGGGAAAGGGTGGCGCCAAAGTATTTTGTCATCTATCCCAAGCAAAGCTCCTATGTTTCTCACTTCGTCTTTAAATAGATCCCTCAATGGCTCGATTAGTTTAAATTCCATATCATCGGGCAGACCACCTACGTTGTGATGGCTTTTTATGACAGAGGTACCGGTCTGGTCTCCGGATTCTACAACGTCTGGGTAAAGCGTCCCTTGTACGAGGTAGTCAAATCCTTTTATGTGTTTTTGCTGCGCCACTTTCTTGCTTGCCCTTTCAAAGGCGCGGATAAATGCGTTCCCGATAACTTTTCTCTTTGTCTCGGGATCAGTGATATTTTTCAAAGCCTCCAGGAATTCTTCCCTGGCATCTTCAACATGGAGGTCTATGTGCTCGGTTTCGGCAAAAGCTGATATGACCTGTTCTTTTTCATTCTCCCTGAGTAAACCATTGTCGACAAATACACAAGTCAGTTGGTCACCAACCGCTTTATGTACAATTGCCGCCGCCACGGTTGAATCTACGCCACCTGAAAGCCCGCAAAGAACATGGGAGTCACTGACTTCTTTAGTGATGGACGCTACTTGCTGTTCTATAATTTCATCCGGCATCCAGGTTGGTTCGCATTTGGCTATGTCGTATAAAAATGTTTCCAGTGTACGTTGTCCGTAAGGGGTGTGGACGACTTCGGGATGCCATTGGGTAGCGTATATGCTCCGCTCTTTATTTTCAAAAGCCACTATTGCCGCTACTGGGCTTTTGGCGGTGACGGTAAATGATTCCGGTAGTTTTGCTACAGTATCTCTGTGTGACATCCATACTTCTTGGCTGATCGGTTGGTTTAAAAACAAAGAACTGGTGGGGTCGGTTACCTCTATTTTTGTTCTGCCATATTCTGCAATATCGTTGTGTTCTACCGATCCACCTACGGATTGAGCTATGGCTTGAAATCCGTAGCAAATTCCCAAGATAGGGATACCGAGATCCAGAATATCCTTATTTAGTTGAGGGGCTGTGGTTTCAAAAACACTGGCCGGTCCACCGGAAAGGATAATTGCCGAGGGTTTCAACTCCACTATTTCTTCTACGGGGACGAAATAAGGCATTATAGTAGAAAAAATATGAGCTTCGCGTACCCTTCTTGCAATAAGTTGTGCATACTGAGCGCCGAAATTTATAACCACTACGGTATTATGTCTGCTGTTCACATACTTAGTCTATCTTGAATTTCTATTACCAAACTATAAATAAAGCACTGTTGATAGCCACTTTAGTTTTTGTCTGGGATCTTTAAATTCTCACCGAAAGCATTAGATAAAGCTTCCGTGAAGATGATACCAAGACATATATTGAGTCGTATCAGACAATTTAGGTTGGTATCAGATTCGTTTCGTGAGAAATTCTCATCAATAAGGCTATAAGAGCATAATTTGCCACCAGCGATGAACCTCCATAAGACATAAGAGGCAATGTCACTCCCGTCAGAGGTAGCAACCTGGTAACACCGGCCATGATAAAGAAAGTCTGGAGGCCGAAAGTTAGGACTAGGCCGAGGCAGAGCAACTTAACGAAGTCGTTCCTACTTCTCATTGCCGCCCTGATGCCGGCCCCTATGATAAGTATGTAGCCGACCATCAATGCAGCGGTACCAACAAGTCCCAATTCTTCGCCGAAAACAGCAAAAATAAAGTCACTTGTCGCAACGGGAAGGGGTGTGGTCGCTCCCTGACTCGGTATGTAATGAACAAGTCCCAGACCTAGGCCGGATCCAAACAACCCTCCCCGCCCAAAAGCCAGTTCACCTTGAACAGGCTGATATCCTGCATAATAACCTGATGTGTTGTAGTATTTCCAGGGATCCAACCATACTGCAAAGCGTCCTCCCACCTGGCCAAGTATATGCGAAGCCAGGAAAGTGACCAGTCCAAACAACAGCAAGCCTATGATGATGTATCCCCATTTTCCGGATGCGGTCCACAACGAGATCAGGAAAACCAAGAAAATAATGAGTGAAAACCCAATATCTTTTTCCGCCAAAATAATCAACAATGCAGCTCCAGCGGCTAAAACAACCGGCCCAAGCACCCTAAAGTCAGGAAGTAGGAAATTCCCGACTTTCTTCGTTGGTATTGCCAGCATCTCTTTTTTTTCGGCAAAGAAAGACGCAAAGAAAATAACCAGCAGTATTTTTGCTATTTCAACGGGCTGAAATTGTAAAGTTGAACCCAATTTTACCCAAAGTCTGGCGCCATTTACGCTGTAGCCAAAATGTGGAATAAGGGGAGTGAGTAGAAGAAAGAATGCGAAAAATCCAAGCAGGTAACGGTAACGTTCCAAATCACGGGACCTGCGAACTATTAATAAAGTCAATGTGTAGACTATAAAACCCACCAGCGTCCATAGCAACTGGTTTGTAGCAGCGGGAGGTTCAAGCCGCTTGATCATGATCCAGCCTATACCGTTTAGAACCAAAGTGATAGGGATTATAACGGGGTCCGCAAATGGTACCAGATAACGGTTGACAGCCTGCATAACTATACAAGCGACTACCATGACGGCAATAGGAATATATAAGTGATGCGGCAATTTATTTGTGATAGCCAAGCTGGTCAACGTCATAGCGACAAATACTATTACTATGCCTACTAGCATCAAGCCCGCCTCGCTGCGTCTGCGCGGCTTGGATTTAAGAAACCTTGCTACTTTCTCTGTTTCGTTTCGCCAGACGTAAGAGCGACGTATGGCAATTCTTGTTTGCTTTCGAATCGAATCGCTTGTCGTCACTGCCACCATGCCAGATTAACAAAGTTTTATCTTACTTGGGTAGCTTTTGGCGGAAAGATATACCTGTAAGCGAAAATGGATAGGTATCTTTCTCTGAATTCGATTAGCTGAATATCGTATAGCTATTACGAAGACCAAAAATAGAGATAGCAAGTTCGGTAAAGATCTTTCTCGGTTGTTTGTTGCTTGGAATCAGACCTACCTTGTTGGATATGGGATTTGAATACTATTTTTAAATCTGACTCTACAAAGTAGTTTGATTATTTCATGCCGGCATAAGTAAATGTACTTATGCCGTTATAGAGTTGTATGTATGGCCAATTACACGTTGGCGTGTTATCTTATTGGTAGGTATAAAACTCTTACGGTAAGATTCTTGTGAAATGTCTATGGCGATTGGTATTTTTATATTAACTGGTGGGTGATGGAAAGTATGAGTGATCAAGATATAGCAAGCGAATGGGAAACAGACACTACCAATCGTTATGAAATACCTCTTGGCTCCGATATCGACGAAGCGGTCACTTACGATACGACTCCCGGAAATGTAGGAAACGGTTCTCCTATGCAATCGAATGACTATAGCGATGGTCATCTATGTGACATAGATGAGTTTTCTTCTTCTGGTAATTCTCGATCTTGCGGCGAACAAAAAATTACCTTGGATCTGCCAAACAGATTTTTGAATCGGGAAATATCTTGGCTCTCTTTTGCCATGCGACTTCTTGATTTGAGCAGCGATTCTAATCTTCCTCTTTTAGAGAGAGCTAAATTCTTGGGAATTTTCTCTACCGGACTCGATGAGTTTTTGCAGGTTCGTCTGGCCGGCATCAAAGAGCAGATTGTGGCAAAAGCCCGAGTCACTTCGCCGGATGGCATGCATGCCGAAGAACAGTTGGATGCCATTAGAGACATGGTGAGAATTTGTACGATAAGGGCAAATAAAATTTTTGCCGAGGAAATTCACCCTGCTTTGGCCGAAAACGGCATCCGAATAGCTAATTACGACCAGCTTTCATCCGAACATAAAGCCCACCTTTACTCTATATTTTCAGAAGAGATTTTCCCCGTTCTTACGCCTTTGGCTGTAGATCCGGGTCATCCTTTCCCGTATATATCAAATTTATCTTTGAATATAGCCGTTTTCGTGGTGGATAGATTTAATGGTGAAAGGCGTTTTGCCAGAGTCAAAGTCCCGGTTCCACTCTTGAAAAGGTATGTTTATATGAGCGAAGAAAACATCTTTGTTCCCTTGGAACAGGTTATATCTGCTCACTTGGATGACCTGTTTCCCCATATGGACGTGGAAGGCGCATATATGTTTAGGGTGATCAGGAATGCCGACCTGGATTTTGACGAGGATGAAGCTGATGACCTGTTGGAAGCTATAGAGCTAGAGCTAAGGAGACGGCGTTTTGGTAGGGCGGTCTGCATAGAAGTGCAGGAGGATATGCCCCAAGATGCCAGGGAAGTGCTTTTAACGGAACTTGAGCTGGATGCTAGAGATTGCTATGAATATGAGTCCCAGCTCGATTTTTCTTCTCTGTGGATGCTTTACGAAATGGATAGACCGGACTTAAAATATCCTGATTGGACTCCCGTAACGACCTTAGACCTGACCGGTTTGGGGGAAGAACAAACAGATATTTTCTCTCTTTTGCAGCACAACGATATTTTGGTCCATCATCCATATGAATCGTTCTCCTCTTCGATAGAGGCTTTCATTTCACAGGCGGCAGACGATAAGGACGTGCTGGCCATCAAACAGACCTTGTATAGAACATCGGGTGATGCTCTTTTTGTATCTTCTTTGAGTAGAGCGGTTGAATCCGGTAAGCAGGTAGCCGCTCTTGTTGAGTTGAAAGCCCGTTTTGATGAAGGAAAAAATATTGCTTGGGCTAAACAACTTGAACGTGCTGGGGTGCATGTAGTTTATGGTTTAGTGGGTTTAAAAACACACTCCAAAACAGTCCTAGTAGTCAGAAAGGAACACGATAAGCTCAATAGATATGTTCATATCGGAACAGGTAATTACAATTCCAAAACAGCGCGCACCTACGAAGATATAGGCCTTCTATCTTCTTCGCCTGATCTGGGAGCGGATCTTACCGACCTGTTTAATTACTTGACTGGTTTTTCCAAGACTTCTAAAACCCGATCTTTGATTCTGGCACCGGAAAACTTAAGGAATTTTCTATTAAGTAAAATAGAAGAACAGGCTTTGGTAGGTGAAGACGGAGAAATAATCATCAAAGTCAATGGCCTTACAGATCCTCAGATTATCGACAGTCTTTATAAGGCCAGCCAACGAGGAGTAAAAATCCTTTTGATAGTCAGGGGAATCTGTTCACTTCGGCCTAAGGTCGACGGTCTATCTGAAAATATAACGGTTCGCTCTACGGTAGGTAGATTTTTGGAACATTCCAGAATATACAGGTTCGGAAAATCAAAAGCGGATCCCCATGACTCTCTTGAACTAACCTTAGCCGAGAGGTTAAAAGTAAGTATGGGTAAGATTTCGGACCGCTCATATCTAAAAGATTCGGAAGGATTCACACCGGCTGAGCATGGTATCAAGTATCCGGGGTATCTAGATAGCTCCGTAGATCCTGGAGCTGAGTACTTTATAGGTTCCGCCGATTTGATGGAGAGGAATCTAGATCGTAGGATTGAAGCGGTAGTCCCCATAAAAGATCGATATCTATGTGCCAGATTGGAAGGTATTCTGCAAATCTGCTTACTTGATGATATGTTTTCATGGGAGCTTAAGGCGGACGCTACGTGGGAAAGAGTAGCGTCCGATAAAGCTATCAGCTCTCAGGAGATATTTATGCAAGTTGCAACTTATCATGCCGGGAAGTATCATAAATCAGAGGATCGTATATAAGTAGGTATAAAAATATATTGCTACTGAGCAAGCTCATTTAATAGATTCTTCGCTGGTGAAGATTTTGGTAACTTCTGAGATGCTGGGAATGATCTATAGTGGAAGGCCAATGTTGATTTCCCAATTGAAGTGTAATCTCTTTGATCTTTGTCACAAAGTTCCTGATAAATCCATCCATCATACCTGCATCATGTCCTAGTGGCCTAGTAGTAAGCCTACCTGCTCTGTTAGGCATCATTTGATCCGCTGCCAGAACTAACTTCCGGTATTTATATTTCAGCGCTTTTCCGGCAGTTGAAAGGGTGATTATTTCGTCTCTTGTGTAGAAATTCTCATACTGACCTCTCCTGTCGGTGTCGCAGGCCGGTTTTGGTTCGTCTCTGCGGGACTAAAAGCTGCGTTGAGAGGTGTTCTCCCATCCAGATGCTACATTGCGAAGCAAAAATAGGCATTATAAATGTTCGTGTCAAGGTTCGCTATCGCTTGATCGATATCATCTGGAAAAGACCGACCCCTTCGGCTCTGGTTCAAGAGCGTCATGTTATGGTTAGCTCCGGGGACTAGAACGTATTCTCGTTCCGATTAGATCCGATTGAAGACCCAGGCACACCGGTGCACCAGTTAGCTGTCTCAACCTCGCTCGGAGTAGGTTTGTGTCGCCACAGAGGACCAAAACAGTGAGATCCAGAACCATAGACACACCTAAAAAGCAGCCAAAGTATTAGTCTGCAACCAACACAACATAGCTTGAAAGTACAATGACTCTCAATCGAGCCAGGTTCAAGATATATGTGGTGAAGATGAATATTGGCTCGGCCAGTCGCCGTGTAGGTGGAAGCTATCCGTGAGCCTGTGTTTGGCTGGGTCCGGATCAAAGTGGGGATCTAAAGATTGCGAGCATACCGACTAAAAGCCGAGGTGTAAAAAATTGGTTCAATCGCTTGAATATTGACGTCCGGCTGGTCAAGTTTCAGCCACACTATATTGGTGAGCGAGGGAACTATTCTAAAGAATAGGTGTTTGTCCTCTACCCTAGATGCTACCTGGATATATAGCTGTTGTGGAGAAAAGCCAAGCCCAGCATCAATTTGTTAGACATGGTGTTTTGGCATCGCGTTTACGCTCTTGTCTTAGACAGAGGCCGAAAGTTGTCTGGAACCGGTACTTAGTTTGTCCGGGGACAAGCGGCGGCCAAAGCACCCCGAAGCTGCTGAGTTGGTAAGATTGGGGTGAGAACGACAATGCCGACAGGAAGTCCCTGGGTCTCTTATCCGGTGGTGGTACCTCCAATCTAAGAATTCCGAGGTTTCAGCCGTACAGGTGGTCAATTCCTGTCTTACAGCCTCATTCATATGATTTGCGTTGAAGCACTAAATGATTTTGCCATTAGCAATTTAGTTTTGTGGAACAAATAATTTGCTAAGATATCTTCTACTAAAGAAATAGTATTCAAATGGCATATCTCCTATGGCGATACTGCTTGAGAAGTTGATGAGAGAATGGGTCATTTTTGCTTGTATGTCTTGGCATAATTTCTATATAGAGTTCCGTTAGTGATAATGAAGCAGGTAGTGGTGTCTTTTGGTCTTGTTTTGCTTTCTGATTGCGGCGATTTTGATATTGCGGGTAAAAAGGAATAAGTTACCTCATGAAAAAATTACTTGACTTATCGAGTCGGAGCGGAGACAATAGAATACAAGCTGTATTGCTACACTGTATTTCAGCTTCGATAATATGTGATCGAGGTTCGGCTTTTGTAAATAAATATAGTGATGAAGTAGTATCTGGTGGCATTACCAAAAGAACGGGGGGGAAATGCGCCATGAAAATATAGGTGCTGACTCTGACCTCATCTCGCAAGGTGACCCACAGGCCATCGGAACCGGTAATGCCAGAGCGGATTTTGCTTTCAACGTACTGTCCTCGGTCTTGGCAATTTCATCCTTGGTTTTCTTTCTTTCCTTGATGTTCAGTCATTTCAGAGCCAACGTAGATGGGGTGATTGTAACAGCATCCGCATGTGTGGCAATAGCTTTAGCCATCAAGCTAATCCCATCGAGATACAGACAGCTTGACGATCTACCGTCTTTGGTCAGTATAGGTACGATACTTATAGCTTTTTCTGAGGTATTTTCACATCAATATTCGGGAGCATATCATATAGTTTTACTCTGGCCTTTTTTGGCCGGATGCGCCTTTTTCACATTAAGGCAGCTAATATCCATTGCTTTGTTGACGATAGCCTGTGCGTTTGCCACCATTATGCTGCAGATCAACAGCAGCAACCTTTCCACGTCTGCAGGCATATCTCAAGGTGTACTGCTTTTCGCTACGCTGGTGCTCCTCGGCGGTATCCTGAGGCTTGTCGAGTCTCGCCTGGCTACATCTCAGCGGGAATTGGAAAGAGTGTTTTCTTCTGCTCCAGGAGGCCTAGCGTTACTTGGATCTGATGCCAGGTTTACAAGGGTAAATGAACTGTTTTGTCACCTCCTGGGTTTTACCATGCAAGAAGCCATCGGTAAACATGTTACGGAGGTCATACACAAAGAAGATGATCCAAGTTGGGAGAGAAGGCTTAATTGGTTAAAGCAGGGAAGAATCCCGGAAATAGCAACAGATCAACGTTTCGTAAGATCTGACGGAGAAGTGTTTTGGGCGCGGGTAAGGACATCGTTGATGCCTGACGGAACAATATTCCTAGAGCTACACGAGCTTCAGGGAGCAGGTATTGTATCTTCCAGGAAGGCGGTCAGGGCGGCGTCGGAACTCGACGACTTAACGCAAGTCGCATCCAGGGCCGAATTGATAAAGCAGATAACGTCTTTTCTTGCCAGGTCTACATCATCAGAAACATGTCCATTCATCCTCATAATTGATCTAGACAGGTTTAGTGAAATTAACGAATCTATGGGTCATGAAAAAGGAGACCTGGTTCTGATAGCCGTTTCAGAGCGATTGAGTACTAAAATAGAGCCGCCTGAAGTGCTGGGAAGACTTGTCGGAGACAGGTTCGCGGTCCTTTTCCCCGACTGCAAAAGTGATAAAGAAGCATTGGCTAAATCCAATAAATTGCTTGCTTTATTGAATGAGCCTTTTAATTCCATAGCTGAAGGACTGTCTTTGGGCGCCACAGCCGGTTTAGCAATGGCCAGAACAGGTATTAGTGCTTCGACTTTGTTGCGAGATGCTGAAATTGCGTTGAAGCGAGCCAAAGATCGCCGCCGTGGCGGCATAGCCATTTTTGAGCCGACAATGCGTAAGTCAACGGAACTGCGCTTGGTTCAAGAAAGCGAGCTCAGAGCTGCTGTCGGAAGAGAAGAATTTATAGTCTACTATCAGCCGATTGTAGACATAACAACCGGTGAAGTGAACGCTTTGGAAGCTCTTGTGCGTTGGCAACATCCCACCAGGGGTATAGTGATGCCTGGAGATTTCATACCCCTGGCCGAAGAACTGGGATTGACTGCTCTGATAGATGAAATAGGAACTTTTGTTTTAGGTAGGGCAACAGCAGATTTGGTACGCTTTCGTAGAGCCAATCCAAAAGCCGCCAAACTTAGAATGTGCGTAAACCTTTCCGCATACCAATTGGGTCTCGGTCAAGAACTTGTCAACGACGTCTCCTCATTGTTGTCACAAGCTGGGCTGGGTCGAGGTGACTTGGAGCTGGAACTTACAGAATCTATGTTGATGGACGATCCTTTGGTGCCGGAGACTCTCTCTCAGCTTAGAAAAGCCGGAGTCGATATAGTGCTTGATGATTTTGGAACTGGATATTCATCTCTCAGTTATCTTTCGCATTATCCGGTTGACGTTGTCAAAGTCGATCAGAGTTTTGTAGCGGAGCTTGGACAAGATGCCAGAGCGGAAGCTCTCGTTAGGGCAATAGTAGATATGGCTGCCGCTCTCGGACTTAGACTTATTGCCGAAGGATCAGAAACGGCAGAGCAGCTCTCAATACTGACCGATATGGGGTGTCGTTACGTCCAGGGATATTTATTTGCCAGGCCTCACCCGGCTAAAGAAGTCATACAGCTTCTTGACGGATTTGATATTGTTAAGTACCTGGGGTCAAAAGTTGCCCAATTGGAAACGGCAAATTCGGGTACCCGTTTTGTAAGCCAATCCGTTTCTCCGCGTTCAGCTTCCGTCAAAAAAGCAAAACAGGTAGAGCAGGTAGTCATTACGGAAGTTGATGCGGAAGCTTTATATGACGCTATGGACAGCGTTCAATTCAGCCAACACAATCTTGACACATTTGTCGATGAAAAATATCTGGGTGAAAACGGGGAAAGTAAGAATTCTCTAGGTGAGGAGACAGATAATCCGGATGATACAGATCCGGGTGGAAGTGACAAGAAAAAACAGAGCATGAGAGGCAAATTCGGTTTGCGCCACAGTGCCTGATGGCTGTATATATCCGAGAAGAACATTAGTCAACCCTACAATCTGTTTTACCTCGCTGTTATCAAGATTTACTGTGCGGGTAGGAGCAGATGTGTCAAATGTCAATTTCATGTTTCTAAAAGTGCGAAACATGAAAATAGGGAAGCCTCTTTTAGTATAGGACTTATCATAAGGGGTACATTTTGCTATTGGCTTTGATTGCCTACTAGTTCTATCAAAGCCAAATTGTGGCCGGCAGTTTACCAGAAGGAAAAGCTATAGCTATGATTCATGCTTAGTTGTTTTTGCAAAGGCTTTTTAATCGGGACTTTTTCAACCCTCTGGGTTTGTGACGTGTGCTTCCTGAGCCATTTCCTGTATAACTTTTCGCCCACTTCGCATACGAGATCCTTTTTCGACGCGCAATGAGATATAAGCTACAGTCCCGAGCGGAATAGGGAGCCAGTAATTGACAAATCGCCAACCAAGCACAGCCAGCAGGGCTATGCTATAGGGTACCCCAAAACTTGCCAGAAGTCCTGACGATACCGACTCAACTATCAATAGTCCTCCCGGCGTGATAGGTATGACAGCCATTACATTGGCTACGCCATAGGCTACAAATAGTTCAAAAGGAAGTACGAAATGTCCGAACGAGGCCAAAAAAGCCCATAAAGAGGCTGCGTCAAACAGCCAATTGAGCGCGGCCCAAAATATTGCCGACTTCAATCTATCTCTGTCGCCTCCGAGATTGCGTAGCGAAGAGCTTACTTTGAGAACAAAACGGTTTACTTGTTCTTCGGTAATTTTTGGTATCGGCCTAAATATGGCTTGCAAGATTCTGGTTGTTACCGTCTCGCCTTTGACGAGAGCAAATACCAAAATACCTATCATGAGTAACGCTATAAGTCCTATCAAAAGGGCTATGGATTCGTAGGCGGAATGCAAACCGGCTATCGGGATTGAAATAAAGATAGAAATCCATAGAAGAATATTCAAGACTACGGCAGAACCTATTCCCTGGGTGGCTATAGCAAATGCTGCGTCTTGCTTGGGAACCCCCCGGCTTGTTAATAATCGAAATCCAAGACCGGCACTTCCCGCCGTGCCACCGGGGACTATATGCGCTATTGCATTTCCAGCTAAGTCTATTCTAAAAATTGTAAACAATTTGGGTGGGTTTGTGGGAAGAAGAGATCTACTTAATATGGCGTAAGCCCAGAGCGAAGCACCTTCCAACAAGAAGCCGGCTATGATCCAGAAGGGGTTTATTCTGCTTAGAGAATTCAAGTGTTTACCGGCTATAGCCAATTTTGGTATCACCAAGTACTCAACCAAAATTGCAATGATGAATAAAGTTGCTCCGTGTCGCAGAGGAGCCGGAATATGTGGCTTATGCCAGGATTTTTTATCGCTACGAGGAGTAGTCTCTCTTGTGGCTACATCCGATTTTTGTTTATGCATATGTTTTATTTTGATTTACATCCATCATTTTTCGTATTTTTCATACAAAATCCTGACTTTGTCCTTTCGCTTGTTGTAAATATGCAGTGACCGGCAGACTATCTTGATCAGAATCTCCCGTCCGCCGTTATACCGTTTGTGCCAGTATAGCAAAAGTCTTCAAGATGCAAAGGATCCTTAGTATAAGGCATCATCAAACAACAGATAAGCGGTATTTGAACTCATTTTTTGATCGACTATCTTAGGTGTCTAAGGTCTGACTATAGCGGCAAGGAGAGCCTGTAGTTTCAACTGGGTCTCCGTCAATTCGTCGGCGGGGTTTGAATCTTTTACGATACCAACTCCGGCAATTAAAGTAGCTTTATTTTTTTCTATTTTTGCCGACCTGATTCCCAAATAGAATTCCCCGTCTCCGCCCTTTCGAACAAAGCCTATGGGTGCACTGTAATAGCCTCTCGTCAAATTTTCAAGTCGCTCGATAGCTTCCAGTGCTTGCTTTTGGGGTATTCCGGCTACAGCCGGAGTGGGGTGAAGTATGCTGACCAATCTTAGAACACTCGGGTAAGGTGCTTTGAGTTGAGCAGAAATGGTACTTTTTAAATGTGTTACATTGCGCAAGAAAAGGGGTTCTGGATATGGGTGGGAAGGCTGAGTCTTGCAAAATCCAGACAGTTTCTCTATGATGTCTTTGACAACATATCCATGTTCGGCCAAGTTTTTTTCAGAAGTTGCCAGATCGTCGGCCAGCCTCTTGTCCTCATCTATCGTTCCCGATCTTGCGACGGTTCCGGCCAGAGGCGAGGAGATAATCTGATCTCCATCGCGCTGTATCAATAGCTCGGGGCTCGCTCCCACGAAGCCGTCGATGGCAAAAGTTAGACAGGTAGGATGGAGTGTGCGAAGTCTTTCCAATATTACCCGCCTATTGAATGCTCTGTTGGCAGTGACCGTTACTTCTCTGGCCAGTACTATTTTTGTCAAAACATTATTTTTGATCAGGTCTAACCCGTCTTTGACTGTGCTTAGGAAGTTTTCATGACTAAAAGATGTACTAAGGTGAAATTCGTCCGGGCATAGACGTTCTTTTGTTGGAGCTTTAGCTTTGAAGTAATCAGATAGCTCTCTGTATATATCAATCAAATCATCAGTAGGGGATACAACAATGACAATAGGGCGGTTGTTGGCTTTCTTGATAAATGTTACTTTTGGGATGTACAGTTTGGTCGGAGCATTTGGCAAAAAATCAAATGCTCCTATGGCCATCGGATAAAAAGTCTCTTCTGTTTGCTCGCTCCCCGGTAAATCAGGGCTGCCGGTTATCACGGCGTGCTCTTTGTCTGCTGACTTGCCGTCTTTGTCTAGACCAGAGATATCTACTCGCAGGAGGGAGTCTAATGTAGTTTGGACAGTTTCTAAAGTTTCGATATCTGCCAGGCCGCGATCTATGTAGAAGGTGTGGGCGACATCGAAGGCAAAGATAGACAGGGCGTCATTTTCTAAGACCATGCCATCGGAGTAGGCATAATTCTTGGCTTTTGCAAATTCTAAATCCGATATAAATCTACCGAAATAATACAGCTTATTCTTATCAGTCATTGAGTTTGTTCTTTCTCGACATTTATCGCAACGCGTGCCTTCGGATAGTTTTTTGTACGACTTTTGCTTGCTAAAAATACCTGTACCAGCCCACCCGATATTTCTCGGTGTGTTATTTGTGAGAAGCCGACCTTCGCTGCTAACTGTTGGAAATCCTGTTTGCTTGGTAAATATGCGACAGAGCGCGGTAAATAGTCATAGGCATTTTTATCCGATAAAATCTTGCCTATCAAAGGTACCGCATGTTTGAACCATATATTGTTGGCAAAGCTGATTAAAGCCGAACCGGGTTGTCCAACATCGAGTAAAGCTATCCTGCCACCAGGAATAAGTATTCTAAATACTTCCCGTAGAACCAGTTCCGGTTCCGTAAAATTGCGGAGAGCAAATCCGCTTACCACGGCAGATATACTTTCGTCTTTGATCGGAAGCAGTTCGCCGCGGGCTTGAATAAGATTACCGGTATCCAATTTGGCATTTTGCATCATGGCCAACGATAAGTCTACTCCTACGGTCTTTATGTTTTTAGCAGACAGAGTTTTCATGAAATCTCCCGTACCGCAGGCAAGATCTAAGACGACGTCCATCTTCTCAAGGGTGCCAAGCAGCATATCAAGCGTTCTACGGCGCCAATAGGTATCAAGGCCTAGGGATATAAAACTATTTAGAAGGTCGTATCTATTGGCGATGTCGTCAAACATTCCTTGAACAAAACGGGTTTTCTCATCTCCCAGGGGAAGAAAGGATGTATTGCTCACAAAACCGGTCCTTCTCGCAGATTTGATAGGAGGTTCTTCACAATTACCTATAATAAAGCCAAACAAATACCAAAAAGCCCATAAATCTAAAACATGTTCACCCGAGTAAGTGAAAGAGGGAGCGAAAGTCAAAAAGTATTATCTGAGTGATAGATATATGAGGTTTATGAACGATTTCTATGAAGTAGGCGCTCTCTTTCGAGAAACACTATTTCTATAGGGCTTTTGAATTTAGCTTTTATTATTGCCGGGAAGTTATGACTAAGGTCTGCCTAGCGGCTTTTAGTTCTTACTTAAACCATGTCTTATAATAAGTCCTACTCATGGGGTGCAGCAGGAGAACTATCAGGGCGACGGTAAAGATAATATTGATGATGTTTACCGAAGCTAAGCCGTAAGAGAGAGCCAAGATCAAAGATAAAACCGATACTCCGACACCGGCAAAGTACCCCCATTTTTTCTCATTGGAGATACCGTATCCACCGGCAAGGTTGCCCGCCAGAAGTAAAATTGCTATTAGTCCGTATCCGCCGTAAGCGAGACCGCTGATCAGTCCCAGAAAACCGGTCAGATACAGCATCCAAACGGCTGCTTGGAGAGTCTGCGGTTGATTAGCAGGGAAAAATTTACGTTCTACGGGTTGTGGATATGCCATATAAATATTTTGCCACGTCTTTATCTGCCATAGTATGCAAGAGGTCATTTTTTTATTTAATATCGGGAACAATAATTTCCTGGTTTTTTACGCTTTGAGATGACCCCAACAGTTCGGCTCTTTGATGCCTTGATAGAGCCATCAACGGATATTTTATTCAGGTAGTAAAAAGATGTCCATACGGATAAGTACTGATCAAATGGGCTTATTCCCATACCTGTAGACAAGCCTTTACGTCGTATTTGATAATTGTATAAATAACATTTCTATTCCTGTGTCCGCTATAGCCAAGTAACGCTCCGCACCTTCATTACTTTTCCCAAAAAGCGGAAGTCTCCGTCTGATTCGACTCTTTGGCGGTGTAATTGATTTCTATCTATCAAACCGATACATACTTATCGCACAGAGGAAAAGTGTGCTGGTGATAAAAGCTGAGCCAAGGACTATAGCGGTACCGATCAAGCTCAATTATCAGAGTGGAAATATCTGAGGAGTTGGGATTTGCTACAGCTGTGGCGTCAGCCAGGTATTTATCAAGGACTGTTTTCCTCAAACAGGGGTCTTTTCTAGGGTATCAACCAGTTCTAACTTTTGCTACCGTCTCGTTTTTACCGAGTACATGTAATGCACGTTATATCTGTTAGGGGCTTAAGGCCCTCGATAAATGGTCTTAATATCCTATGAGTATTAGGTATAGATAGCTGCATAATTGCTAATTGACATCAATGATTGAAAACTGGATACGAGGGTGGTGGGTTATGAATTGGCCGGAAAGTTAATTCTTTCCATGATGTGATAACGGAGGAAATAATGGGCGGATTGGGAATTATGGAATATGAAGAAATAGGTTTGCGAGCCAAACACAAATTAGATACTAAACTTAGAATAGAAAAAGCAGCCTCCGAACTATTCGGCAAATACGGTTTTCAGGCTACGACAATTGAAATGATTGCCTCTGCTGTCGACATATCCCCAAGGACTATATTTAGGTATTTCGAATCAAAAGAAGACTTACTACTGGCAAAGGTCATAGCTTCACTTGATGAAATTATCAAAGTTTTGCAAAACCAGCCACCGGAGGAGTCATGCCTGGAAGCTTTTAAGAGATCTATGCTCGATGTGCTCACCAAAGAAAATACCGGATTGGCAACCGTGGTCAACAGTGCGATGAGGGAAATCGGCACGGAACGTACTACTGCCAGATTGATTACAAGCTTACATCACTGGGAAAATGATGTAGCAAACATATTTTGTGAAAGAATAAAAATACCTGATAATCTGACTTCGTTTTCCGAAACAGAGATCAAACAGGGTTTTTCGGCAGAAGAATACAATTCTTATATAACAAAGATTAACAATACTAAATTGCTCGCCGCTATCGGAACGTCAATATTTAGAACCATATTTACTTATGACGAAAATCATCTCTCAGATAAAATTTATTCAAATTGGCTTGAAGCTCAAATAAAATCCTCCTTTTATTTCCTGGAAAGCGGTTGTGAAATATAAAGCGGTAATAATGACATAGTGCTTATCCAAATAAAGGGTAAGAACTATGCGGAGAGTCTAGTAATCTGACCGGCGACTTAAGCTTATTCTTGCCGATAGCTGTCCGCAGGCGGCATCGATATCTTGGCCCCTTGTCCGTCGAATGGTGGCATTTACTCCAAGTCCGGAAAGAGTGGAGTAAAAATTTTGAATTTGTCGGAGCGGGGATGGGGAGAAGTGTAAAACCTCTCCTCCCGACGTGGGGTTGAGCGGTATCAAATTGACATGAGCGCTTGGCGTAAGAGACAAGGCCAAGTCGGCAAGTTCCAAAGCATCGCGCTCTGAATCATTAACATCTTTTATCAAAGCCCACTCAAAGGATATTCTTCGGTTAGTCTTTTCCAGATATTCCCGACAGGCCTCAATGAGCATGTCAATCGGGTACTTCTTGTTTATCGGAACCAATTGGGATCGCAAGGTATCATTGGCTGCATGTAGTGACACCGCCAAGTTTACCGGTAATTTTTCTCCGGATAGTTTTTTGATACCCGGAACTATTCCCACCGTTGATAGAGTAATTTTTCTGGCAGAAAGGCCAACATAATCCAAAAGTCTTCTGACACTTGCCAAAACGGGATTGTAATTTGCCAATGGCTCACCCATACCCATGTATACGATATGGTCTAGACGTCTTCCGTCTTTTTTAGCATCACGAGCTGCCACTATGACTTGCTCAATAATTTCTCCTACACTTAAGTGTCGCTTGAATCCCGCATCGCCTGTAGCGCAGAATTCGCAGGCCATAGCGCAACCTGCCTGGGATGAGATACAGATGGTAGACCTTTTGGGTGAATGCATGAGGACAGACTCAATTTGAGCACCATCGTGAAGTCGGAAAAGGTATTTAGTTGTTTGACCTCGATCGGAAGAAGAGCGTGCGAGTTCGGTTAAAGTCGGCCTTAGCTTGTCCTCTAATGATAATTTACTTCTCAAGGGAGCAGGTAAGCCTACAATATCAGCCGGGAGAAGAAAATTGCCGTAAAGCCCATGCATAAGCTGTCTGACTCGAAAAGCCGGGTATTCAGTCAGAAAGTCTTCAAACCATTCTTGATCAAAGTCGTATAATCCCATTTAGCGGTAATTATAGTCAGCCTTTGGCGTTCCTAATTAAACTTCCCTAACTTCGTCAGGGATCTGGTTTATATTTCTAGGCATCTGTGGCTTAAATCTGATACAAAGTATATTTTATGTTCCCATCGAAGGTAATGCCATGTTTATTTTTCTAAAATCGCCAATGTAAATTATCAATTGAGCCGTCCATTGAGAATGTAGGAGTTCTGTTATATGAAAATAAGTTTTACATCGTCTCAATGGACCCTCTTTCCTCATTAGGCGAATGAAAAATGTTATTGTTTTAGATAAAGTTTTCATATTTCGGAAATATCCGCTCCCTCTTTTGACGCAACACATGTCGCATCGCAATCTCTCAGATCGTCTATGTCGTATTAGTTAGGTAAGTCAAGGTGCTTGTATCTTATCCTACCGCTTTAGTATCGAGGGTGTATAAAATGTCTTTATGGTCGCAAGTAAACCCCATAGATTCGTAAAGTCTGATAGCTGGGACATTTGAAGATTCACAATATAGTGAGCAAATCTCTACTCCTTGTTCTGCCAGGTAGGATATAGCTTTTAATAATAATTTTTCGCCAAGTCCGTATCCTTGCCAGTCAGCATCAATAGCGAGTATGTAGATCTCGCCAATTCGCGGATGCTCATTCGGCTGAGTTTTGATAATTTTTGTCCAACAGAATCCAGCCAGCTTAGTATCAATTTCCAGAAGGAAAAACCCGTTGGGATCAAACCAGGAAAGGCACTCCCGCCAAAGAATATCATCTCGGTTCCATTTTCCTTGGTCGGCATGACTTTCAAAAGCACGGTTATTGAGATCCAGCCATATTTGCTCATCATGACCAATTCGAAAAGTTCTTATTTCATATACCGGAGATATATTTTTCTTAACGGAAGAAGAAAGATTTAAATTACTATCGTATTTTTTGTATTTCTCCAAGTGCTTGTGCATACATAAAACAACCGAAGACTCTATGAAAAGAAGTTTTTGAGCCGCTTCACATATTGTAGAGGGTGCTTTGGGTGCGAACAATTGAATAGTCCCACCACCATTTTCTTCCACATATGCGATCGCAATTTTGAGAAATATGTCCATCAATCGTAGACGGTCGACTTCTTTTTCTATGTTCAATATAGTAGCTAAATGCCAACGCTTGTGACCATAAGATAGTTGCATATAACCAATTGCGTCATCAGGTGAAATTCGTTGATCGCTATCATAGGCCATTATGTAATCAGAAGAAGAGGTTTTGTATTGCTCTCTATCATCTAAGTCATGTAAACCTACTTCGGGCTTAGCGTATGCGAAAAACGAATAGGAAAATTGTATACTGGGTAAGTAGCAGATATTTGTATCATTATATTTAGGGGTCGCGTCGGGGAAATAATTTTCTAAAATCTCTCTGGCATCGGAGCTATTAGCGGTACGTATCAGTGATAAAAGCATTACTTCGTTAAGTGGCTCGTGCTTATCTTTCAACAGCGATTGATGATAGAGAAATGCAATCTGTTTGTAATGCTTGTGATCATGTTTCTCAATTGGTTGGATATAGATTATATTAGTCATGGGCTATTTTCTGTAAAGTCGTTTATATAGTATCTTACCGAGACTTACCCGCCGGCAGTTCTATGAGCCAGCCTCATATATTCGGTCAATGATTTTTATCAGGCAAAAATATACCGAGCCCTTAGTCTTCGGCCTATTTGAATATCTGCTTACCGGCAAAGATCGTACACCCGGTTCTAATCTATAGACTTTATAAACGACATCTTGGTGGCCGCAATCGATCGGTAATTGTATAACTCAAGATATCGATTCAGTTGGGACATCCCTTGACGTTGAATTCGGGCCAGTAATCTGTGTTAGATGGGCATATGTGGAACTTTTCCACTTTATTGATGACGGATAGGACATACGAACCGATTAATTCCTGTCCGGCTTGCGGTGCTATATGTACACCGTCTGAGTCGCGTACCGTTGTCAGCATCCCTTCCGGATCTTTTAGATATTGTGTGAAGCCACCAAGTGAATTTTGAAATAGCTTCCATGATGATACATAGGTGACATTTTTGTAGGCTTTAGCTTCGCCAATATAGATGCTGTTTAACTTTTGCATCGCTACATTACTAAGGACGGAATAGCTAGCCATAATCGGAACCCCTACCCAGAAAACATGGCACTTAGCCCTAGCTGCTTCGTTCATCATTTCGGCGACTCTAAAACTGTAGTCTTTATACCATAACGGAGTGCCAAAGTATGCCACCTGACCGGATTGTTCAAAGCCGACAGAGTCATTTCCTCCTATCAACACGACCACAATTTGTGGATGAACGCGTTCCAGTTCCGTGTTGAAAGTAACAGGCCAATTGTAGTAAGCCGTATTGGCAAGTCCCGTTGATCCGACCGAATCCAAAGTAAGATGTATATACGGGTTTGTGCCTATAATGTCTTGCAAGCCATATCCCAAGTCTTCTCCCAGCGAGTCGCCTATAGACAGAATACTCAGAGGGTGCTTAGTCGATGGTTCCAAAATAGTGGTCGTCGGTGTCGTGATTACAGGCTTCCTGGTGAGTTTATGGGTCTTTTTATGTCGGCCATGGTAGGAACTTTGTTTTTTGTTATGATGGGGGGTATGAACCTCGGCATTGATGGATAAACCGAATCCGCTTAATGCGATGACAACCAGAAGCGTAAGCATCCAATATGTGTAAGATTTTCTTAATACCAGATGATTTTCCACCTTCTTCTTAGTCCGCATGAAACCCATATGCCCTTACTTGCTGTTCGATTCGTTCGGTATCGTTTTTAGAATTCTATTAGATTAATAGTCCAATGACTAGTTGGCAAGAGTTTTTTCTATCTAATAAACACTATAGGCTATATTGGTATAAGTAATGAAACCGTCAAATTCTTCCATAGAACAGAGAGATGGTAAAAGTAATGTTGCTCTTGTTACTCGCACTCTGGAGATAATGAAAAGACTGGAGCGGGAGTATCCCGGTTCGGCCAAGGATTTGTGTGCTTTGACTTTCAATAACCCTTTTGAGCTTTTGGTGGCCACGATTTTATCGGCGCAATGTACGGACCAAAGAGTCAATATGGTTACCCCCAGGCTATTTGAAAAGTACCCTACGCCGGAAGCGATGGCATCTGCTGACATCGAAGACGTAGCCGACATCATCAAATCTACCGGGTTTTTCCACTCCAAAGCCAGCAATATTATTAAAATGGCAGCAGCCCTGGTTCAAAATTTTTCTTCAAACGTGCCTGCCGATATAGAAAAGCTGGTGACATTGTCCGGGGTTGGGAGGAAAACAGCCAATGTTGTGCTGAGCGTAGGTTTCTCCTTGCCTGGATTACCTGTCGATACCCACGTCAAGCGACTTAGCAAGAGACTGGCTTTGACCGCTTTTGATGATCCGGAAAAGATAGAAGCAGACTTGAACAAACTGGTAGGTGATAAGGACAGAGGAGCTTTCAGTCTGCGCTTAATCTTGCACGGTAGGAAGGTATGCATTGCCAGAAAGCCAAAATGTGAAGAATGTATTTTGGCTGACATCTGTCCCTCTTCTCGGATGCCTGTCGTTGATATTTGATCCGGATGGAAAAGCTTTTTTGCTTTTGGAATAGGTGCCGATCAAAATCAAGGCAACATTTTTATAAAGAACCGTACTCGATCACTAGGCATGATAGATAGTCATGATAGGGTAGAGGCAAAAGTATGTTTTTAATACAATTTATATGCATCCTTCCATATAATCAACTATGATAACGCCTATCGATTTAATAGCTAATCGGTGACGTAAGGAGGGAATTTAATTTATGGTCCAATTGCTCAAAGATAAGCGCGCCATGATGACTATTACCACCTGTGTGGCAGTGTTCGCTTTAGCGCAGGTACTTGCTTTATTAGCATACGCTACTTTGTCGTATCAGACATTGTTTGCGACCGGCACTACGACAAGTGAAGATTTTGAAACCGGTTTATTCTGGCTGGAGTTTGTAGCCGCTCTGGGTCTTCTCGTCATATCTGCCAGTAAAGGCTGGGAGTCCTTCTTAAAAAAAGACTGGAAGACAACGGGTGAATTGGCCGGGGTCGTCATCTCCTTCCTTTTGATAACAATCGGTTATCTAATCGAAGCCATTAATGTTGCCACTAACGCCGCCACTAATTATTCCGTAGCCGTAGCGGTGGGTATAGGACTATTTGGGCTGTTACTTTTGTATAAAGCCGGAGAAGCTTCTCTGGCTGAGCAGAGTAATCCTCAGCTGCCAAAAGACGCCAGGCTTTGGTTGATGAGCTCGGTGGCGACAATAGCGATAGCGGTAGGCCAAGGAGTCCTCACCACGCTAAGTTCCTCGGAGTCTATAGCAAGCGGAATCATTTCCGCTATAGGATTTGGTCTTTTGGTCTATGTGGTGTCATTTTCCTATAAGGCAGGACGATTTACTTCCATTATGACCCGTCAAGTCGTGAGGGGAACGGCAGTATTTTGTGCCTGGGGTATTTTTACGGCAATAGTGCAAGGCTGGGAGTATTCCTCTTCCCATGGGACAGTGACAGGGCTGAGAGTGGTGGGATCATTGTCGAACTTTATTTTAGCTCTGGGTTTTGGTTTTCTTACCTATGCTTGTTGGGGTGTGTTGTCAGGGGTAGGTGGATATCGCGGCCCTATGCCATTTACGACTACACCGGAGTTGCCGATCGCTGAAGATCAGGGTGATAAAGAGGTCTAAGTGGGAATGGCTTTGGTTTGTAGCTGACTTCCTAAAAGGCTATAACATTTATGACTCACCTACTGTTTTGAAACGCTGATAAAACGCCATGACCCTTCGTGGGTTATGGCGTTTTATCTTGTGAAAACCGGTTGCGCGATCTTTTATATGGCGTCTCCTCATTTGGTCGACAGGAGTCTTTCCATCCTATGATTAGCAGTACTCAGGTGGCGTTCAATATTGTAAAGTTCGTAAGCGCTTTCTTCGTCTTTGGCATCGGATGCCAATTTAGCCATTGTCGATACCCTGTCGTGTACTTGCAGCAAAAGAGAGTTTAGGGAAGATAGTTCGGATCTGTCTACCGTCATCACTCTATATTAGCTCTATGTTTTCGATATTTTTAGAGCGGTGAATACTTTTCGACATAAAGACGTTTCAAGCTGTAACTGAGAGAGAAATGAATTTTAGTATAAATAAGTATCGGAAAATCTAAGTCTAATCCTATCTCAATCGACAGGAACCTTTACGTATGAGTATTTTAATTAGTTGGTAAAAACCTACTTTTTGATGATGTGTTTCCGAGATACCTGACCGCTGTAAGCATAGGACAACTGTCAGGGTATCTCTGAATATCTTAAAAATTGTGTAGAAAGTCGTGGGAATGGACAGTCCATCGGATGTTCAATTATGATTGTAGGTATGACTCTTATCTTTGGTGAAAAACATGTTCAAATCTATAAAAACCTAAAAATAAGCTTTCTAAATGGTTAGGCTAATATTGTGCTACCTATACTAGATATCAGATCGGTAAAAGACGACGAAGATCTCTATCTGCCACGTCCCGATCTTTTGGGCCAAGACTACCAAAAGACAGTGGAAGACATCATAGAAGATGTGAGACAAAGAAAAGACGTTGCCCTCTTTGAATTGACCGAACGTTTTGACGGGGTTAAATTATCGGCGCTTGCGGTGGATAAAGAGGAGATCGAGCAAAGTAAAACTTTGATCTCTCCAACATTACTTGAAGCCTTGTATGCAGCCGCACATTCCATTACTAAATTTCATGAGCACCGCGGGTGTTTACCTGGAATATATGAAAACAACGGTATAACCATTTCACATATGGAAATACCGGTGGAAAGCGCAGGCTTATATGTACCTGGCGGACGGGCAAAATATCCTTCCAGTGTTTTGATGACGACAATTCCAGCTAAGGTTGCCGGGGTAAAAAGAATCGTATGCTGCACCCCTCCTTCCTCAAACGGGCATGTAGCTCCGGAAATACTGGCAGCTTGCGCTATAGCGGGGGTGGATGAAGTATATTCTGTCGGCGGAGCACACTCTATAGCTGCCATGGCTTACGGGACGGAGTCGATAAGAAAAGTAGATGTTATTTGTGGACCCGGCTCCAAGCTGGTATCGATAGCTCAAAGCAAAGTAAGGTCTGTAGTCGGTGTACCGTCGGCTTTCGCCGGTCCCTCGGAGGTCGTTGTGGTGGCCGATGACAGCACCCCGGCAGCCTGGGCCGCCATGGATATTTTGGTTCAAGCTGAGCACGGTCCCGACGGACTCGCTTGGCTCGTAACTGATTCCAAAGAAAAAGCCGATGAAGTCAACTTGGAAATAGAGAGATTGTTGTCTGTGGCACCAAGGCGACAGCAAATAGAATCGACACTTGATAAAGGTGGATATATAGTACTGGCAAAGGATCTTGAGCAAGCCGCCGTGGTTGTCAATGAAATTGCCCCGGAACATCTGGAGCTTATGGTAGCTGACCCCGACTCTTTGTTGGGGTCCATTAAGAATGCCGGAGCAATCTTTATGGGTTTCTACGCTCCGGCCAGTGTAGGAGATTATCTGGCCGGTCCGAGCCATGTACTGCCAACTTTTAGAACAGCTAAATTTTCATCCGTCCTAGGAGTAGAAGACTTTATAAAAAGAGTTCACGCCATTTCTCTGACAGACCAAGGGTTGGTTAATTTTGCTCCTTACGTAGCCGCTATTGCCGAATCAGAGGGTCTGGAGGCTCACAAAGAATCGGTACTGATGAGGATAAATAGCCCTACGTGGTCTAAATAAGCATACTATAGACGGAGATATCGATACAAAAGGATCGCTAATGTTACCCAGGGAAGGCATCTCGATTCAGGAAGGATATCATTCACCCCAGGTGGATGTAGAGATAAGGCTGAATACCAATGAATCTCCGGAGGGCCCCAACGAAGGTTTTTTGGAAGCTGTATATGAAGAAATAAAAGCACTGTCTTGGAACCGTTATCCGGATCGCAGAGCCCGTCTTTTGTCAAAAGCCATAGCCGATTTTCATAATCTGGAACCCGAAAACGTATTTGTGGCCAACGGTTCCAATGAAGTTTTACAGACGATTCTCCTTGCTTACGGGGGTCATAAGAGAAGAGCGGCCATCTTTGAACCTACTTATTTATTACATAGTCATATATGCAATTTGACTTCCACAAATGTAATTGCATTTCCGCGAGGCGAGGATTTTCTTATTCAAAAATCCGTCTTGGGAGATCTTTTCCAGGCCAAGCCGGAAATTATATTTATCTGTTCACCAAATAACCCCACGGGACGGGTAGAAGACAGAGAGATCATTGAAGAAATCGTTGCCAATGCTCCGGGACTTGTCATAGTCGACGAAGCATACGGACAGTTTTCTCCTTTTTCGGCGGCCGATCTTTTGACAAGCCATAAATCTTTGCTGGTGGTAAAAACTTATTCAAAGACCTGGGCTTTGGCCGGATTGCGGCTCGGATATGTATTGTGTGATAAAGAAATTGCCGATGTTCTTTGGGAAGTAGCCCTCCCTTATCACCTGGATTCTTTTAAACAGATAGCGGGGAGGGTTGCTCTTGGTGCTGCAGCGCAAATGGATGAGAGGGTAAAAAGACTTATCGGCGAGCGTGAGATCATTTCCGAGCGTTTGACTTCTCTCGGTTTTGACGTAGTACCGTCACAGGCAAATTTTATTTTGTTCGGCTCTACTACTCTAGATGCCAAGTATCTCTGGAATGAGCTTTTGCTCCGGAACGTATTGGTACGAGACGTAACGTCTTTCCCAAAAATCGGCAATAAATTGCGTGTTACCGTCGGCAGTCATGGCGAAAATCAATCTTTCCTGAATGCACTGACAGATATAGTAGCGGCGAGCAATTGAGGATGTGTATAGCTCGCCTGAGAGAATAAAATATCGCATCAGGAGAAGATCTTTATATGGCCATACCGTCGGGTGTCGCCAGATGAAGAGTTGCTTTTGTTATATCAACAGGGACAGCTAAGCTTTATTTTTCCCGTGTGCTAGAATTCAGTTTTATTTGTCACTGTCTCAGACGAGAACGGGTATAAAGTTATCCAACAACAATTAGGAAAACGAATGTCAAATAGCATTGATGGTTTGAACTCAAGATACGGGAAAGTTATCCGAAAAACCAACGAATCAGATGTGTATGTAGAAGTCCATTTGGATGAAAATGCCGGCGATAACGCAACCGCTGAAGGCAAAATTCTCGGGGTATCGTGTGAAACCGGTATTCCGTTCTTTGATCACATGCTGTCTCAATTGGGTAAACATTCCGGCATAGGGCTCATCATAAAATCTAAAGGTGATATCAATGTCGATACACATCACAGTGTGGAAGATGTCGGTATTACGTTAGGGCAGGCATTTTCAAAAGCCCTGGGAGATAAAAAAGGTGTTTCTCGATTTGCTTCCGCCTTTGTGCCTCTTGATGAAGCTCTCGCTCAAGTCGTAATCGATCTATCGGGTCGGGGATATCTGGTCTATAATGTCGAGACGGAGAGCTCTTTGCCTCTTGGTAATCCCGGTTTTGAACCGCAGCTAGCGGAAGAGTTTTTGCGTGCTTTTGCAGCGAACGGCCAATTTACTTTGCACGTTAACCTCGCGTATGGGAAAAATACTCATCACATTCTGGAAGCGATTTTTAAAGCTTTGGGGCGAGCCGTTGCTTCTTCTATTAAGATAGAAGGACGAGAGATACCTTCGACCAAAGGTGTATTGTGATTGCCGTTTTGGATTACGGAATAGGCAATTTACGTTCGGCGGAAAAAGCCCTGCTGGCTGTAGGCGCCCAAGCCAGACTTGTCAGTAATCCGGACGAAGCGGTAAATGCCGAAGCACTTGTTTTACCGGGAGTCGGTTCTTTTGGGGCATGTGCTGATGCTCTCAGGAATTCGGGTCTACATCATGTGGTCTATGACGCAATCGAGAAAGAAAAGCCTCTGCTCGGTATCTGCGTAGGATTTCAAATGCTTTTTTCTGAATCGGAAGAGAGTCCCGGTATCCCCGGCCTGTCTGTTTTGGAAGGAGCAATTCTGGCCATGTCGCCGGGAAAGAGACTTCCGCAAATGCAGTGGAATAAATTAAAGCTATCGGATCGACCCGGTTCGGTAATGTTTAGAGAGATTAGCGACGAGGATCTGTGGTTTTATTTCGTCCATTCATATGCGGCTTATCCGATAGGTTTTTTAGAGAATCCGGTTGTGGTAGCCACTTGCGAATACGGTGAAGAAGTTGTAGCCGCCGTTGAGCGCGGCCCACTCTGGGCAACTCAATTTCATCCTGAGAAATCAGGTGTGATGGGGCTGACGTTGCTTCGCCAATTTGTCGGTTTTGTGGCCGGACATAACAAAGGGCTTTAAATACCGGAGCTGTATCGTTAGATATATACGATTTCTCAGCACCATATTGATCAAACTTGTATGTTTGGCGATAATTCCACTAAATTGCAATGATCAATTTTACTTTTTTGCTTTGGGAAAGTATTGCTAGATAGTTGCCCTCTTGCCTCACGAAGCTTGAGCTAAGGGGTTGTTTTATTTTATGCGGTGCTATATTTGGTTGTTATAAAGGTAATTTACGTACCCGCTACTACAAGGAGTTTTGGTTAAGTGTTATGTATACCGGCAATGGATCTCTCGGGCGGACAGGTAGTTCGTCTTTATCAAGGTCGTTTTGACCAAGAAACAGGATATGGGGACCCGTTTGTCATTGCCGACAATCTGGCTGCGGTTGGAGCCGAGAGAATCCACATAGTTGATCTTGATGCCGCAAAAACAGGCCAAGACTCAAATTATGCCTTGGTAAAAAAAATCGTCAAAGCTCTTGCCGATTTTCAGATCGAGATCGAATTCGGCGGGGGAATCAGAGATAGGGACAGGGTAGAAATGCTCTATGACGCAGGTATTGACTATCTGATCCTGGGGACAGTTCTCGTTGGCGATTTCGATTTGGCGGCTGATATTATCAGTGAATATCCCGATAAAGTGATAGCCGGACTTGACTACAAAAAGAGGGTCTCTATGGCAACAGGTATAGGAGAAGTGGCCGTTAGCGGTTGGCAAGACAATACTTCTGTTTCCGTCGAGGAGATGCTGAAAAAGCTTGCACCGCTACCCGTTTCCTCGATATTGCTGACCGATATTTCCAAAGACGGGACAATGGCCGGTCCGGATATCAAAGGATATGAACAGATATTGGCCTATACCGACCACAAGGTGATCGCTTCGGGAGGGGTAGGATCGCTTATGGACTTGGTAAATTTATCAGAAATCGTAAGCGCCGGTAAGTCTCTCTTTGCGGTAGTTGTAGGAAAAGCTCTATTGGCGGGCAGTATTAATTTGGAAGAGGCGATCTCGATTTGCAAAGCATAAGAATTATTCCTTGTCTGGATGTGGATATGGGACGTGTCGTTAAAGGGATTAATTTTGTCAGTTTAAAAGACGCCGGAGATCCAGTCGAGCTTTCCGAGGCTTATGAACGACAGGGAGCCGATGAATTAATTTTCCTCGACATCACGGCTTCAAGCGGAGAGCGCGATATCTTGATAGACGTTGTCCGTAAAGCAGCAGATACCGTATTTATTCCCCTGACCGTTGGGGGTGGCATACGAAGTGTCAAAGACGCGGAAAAATTACTACGGGCAGGGGCCGATAAAGTGGCCGTAAACTCAGCAGCGATAGCAGATCCTACCCTTATCTCCGATATTGCTTACAAGTTTGGCAATCAATGCGTTGTGGTAGCAATTGATGTATCTAAAAAACTTGATCAAGCGGGAGAAGTTATTTTTGAAGTCTATACTCACGGCGGACGCCATGGCACGGGTCAAGATGTCAGACAGTGGGCGACGAAGGCGCAAGAGCTGGGAGCTGGAGAATTACTGATCACGTCAATGGACAAAGACGGCACTAAAGATGGCTATGATCTGGAGTTACTTTCTCTGATACATGAGATAACGAATTTACCCGTTATAGCTTCGGGAGGAGCGGGCAAATTGGAGCATATGTTGGAAGCCGTACAGACGGCACATGCCGATGCTCTCCTAGCGGCTTCCATTTTTCATTTCGGCGAAATAAGTATAAAAGAGGTTAAAGATTACTTAACAGCCAATGGGCTGTCGGTAAGGCCGATACCGGTGTGATGTCTTAGGTATGCGTTAGAATTGTATAAAAATAAGATATAAAGGTATGAGTTCTTGGCTGAAAGCACTGCTTTCGCGACAGAGCGCTAAATAAGGATTCGAGAACTATAAAGTGACATTAGGGCAGGGAAACAGGCAATCGGTTACGATGCTAAACGACAGAGTGTTGGTTCAAGTTCCCCCTTCTCAAGGGGAGCGTCGTTCGCGCGCCGGAATGATAATTCCGGCTACGGCTCAAGTTGCCAAGCGACTCAGTTGGTCAGAAGTGGTGGCGGTAGGGCCGAGCACCCGCAGTGTTAAAGTAGGCGATACCGTGTTGTTTAATGCCGACGAGTGTGCCGAAGTCGAGGTCAAGGGCGAAACGTACTTACTGCTGCGTGAACGCGATATTCACGCTTTGGCTGCCGAGAGGAATGATTTTGGCACGGGTCTCTATCTTTAGAGCCTATTGCCTACAAGCGGTAATCAAAGCGGATTATAAAATCCGTTCATCTCAAAATTGCGTAAAAAGCTATGTATCACATCCGGGTATATAATACTATCTGGTGATCATGAGAGACGGGAGATTAAACCGGAATGGTAAGTAGCGATGCGCTAAAAGATATTCACTATGATAAAGACGGACTTATCCCTGCCGTCGTACAAGAAGTCGATACCCTGGAAGTTTTGATGGTTGCCTATATGAACGAAGAGGCTTTGAGAAAAACTTTGGAGAGCGGACGCAGCTGGTTTTACAGCCGCAGTAGACAAGAGCTCTGGTGTAAGGGAGAAACTAGCGGTAATAGGCAATGGGTAAAAAAAGTTTATTATGATTGCGACGCCGATGTCATTTTACTTATGGTCACCCAAGAGGGTCCGGCCTGTCACACCGGAGAGCGCTCCTGCTTTTTTAGATCGTTGGAGATAAATGCCGATACATTGTAAATCGTTCAAAGCAAAAATTCCTGTTTTGAGATAACGAAGTAGGCATATTTTTTTCAGTCGATGCCTCCGGTGATGAAGCAAGGTAGGATGCCGGCAAGTGTTTGAATGGTCATAGTCCATTTGGGACAAGTATATTTAAAATTAAAAACTATTGATGCTAAGCTTTTGTCCGGATGCAGGAAATGACGCTATACCAAGAGTTACGGAGTCCACATGGATAATTTCGGAGGAAAAAGCAGTCCAGGCTTTGAGGGTTTCAAAGACCTGGCATCTAAATTTACGGTTGTGCCGGTCTGGAGAGAACTTTTAGCTGATGCCGTCACCCCGGTAGATGCCTTCCGTCTCCTGGTGGGAAACAGAGACGGTTTTTTACTTGAATCAGCTGACCATAGTGGGAAGTTTGGCCGTTATTCGTTTGTGGGTAGGGCACCGGCCGCCACTATTATCTCCGAGTCGAGCACCGTTGAAGTCATTGCCGGGACGCTACCTTCGGCCATGCGTCTCAATAACGGTGTTTTGAGCTGTCTGGAAGAGCTTCTTTTGAAATTTAAGTCTCCACTTATAGACGAATTGCCACCCCTGCAGGGTGGAATCGTGGGTTATTTAGGATACGACGTGATTCGGGAAGTGGAAAAGCTTCCTCCGGAAAAAAACGATCCGAGGAATATACCAAATGCCGTCCTGTCCATTATAGGGGAACTGGTGGCTTTTGATCATCACCGTTCCAGGATGGTTTTAATTGACAATGTTTTGATGCCGTCCCCCGTTACCCCCGTGGAACAGAATCCTTTGGTGTCCGGAGACGGTTATCTCGGAACGGCAAATACCATATCTTTAAATGAAAACTGGCTCAGAGCCGCTTATGCTACAGCGGAAGGACACTTGGACGGATTGCAGCACGATTTGGAAAAACCCTCCGTATATCCGCTTTCGAATCCACCGGATCGCAATGCCGTTTTGTCCGAAGAATATATACATAGGGTAACCTCATCTGAAGATTATCAAGAAGCTGTTGTAAAAGCCAAAGAGTATATCAAGGCAGGCGATGCTTTTCAGATAGTCGTTTCGCAGCGGTTTGATATCGATTTAGATGTCGATCCTTTCGATGTCTATAGAGTGCTGAGACAGGTAAATCCAAGTCCTTATATGTATTTTTTGCGACAAGGAGGCGTAACTATAGTCGGAGCCTCTCCGGAGTCGTTGGTAAAACTGAATCAAGGCAGAGTGATATCAAGGCCGATAGCAGGAACCAGAAGAAGGGGTGCCAGTCAGGAGGAGGACCAGAAGTTGATAGCGGACATGCTGGCTGACCCGAAAGAAAAAGCAGAGCACGTTATGTTGCTTGACCTTGCCAGAAACGACTTAGGTCGCATTGTCAATTTTGGCAGTGAACATGTGGAAGAGCAGATGACCATCGAATATTACAGTCACGTCCTGCATATGACTTCTCAAGTGTCCGGACAGTTAAAGGATAATTTGACACCTATCGATGTTTTGAGAGCTACCATGCCTGCCGGAACGGTTTCCGGGGCCCCTAAAGTAAGGGCAATGGAGATCATAGACGAACTTGAATTGTCCAAGAGAGGTCCCTATGCCGGTGTGGTCGGTTATGTAGATTTCTCAGGTAATCTGGATACGGCTATTGCTATTAGGACTTTGGTCGTTGCCTCAGATGGTAGCGCTTCCGTTCAAGCGGGAGCCGGCATAGTGGCCGACAGCGTACCGGAAAAAGAAGATTTAGAGTGTATGGCCAAAGCTCAAGCCGTTTTTTCCGCCGTGGCGGGAGCCAAGATTATTGCCAAGGATAAAGCCAGATCGGCTCAGTCTATGGAAAATAACCACTCAGACGATAGCGATGACGCCAATTCGTCCGACGTTATAGTATCGTCTGAGAGTAATTAGATATAGTGGCCGGTAGATACTTGGAGCGGCAATCAATTATTTCAAATTATATTAATTACCTTATTATTTGAAGATGTCGCAGTTTGGAAATTTTAAATGGAAGACATTAGTTTAGATATCAGACTGCAAAGTCTCTACAGTGCTATTTCCTATAGATATGAAGATCACGATTTGATTTGGGTTATCGGAGACGATGCCCTCTCATACTTACAAGGGCAGATAACTCAGGATCTTGTAAAACAAACCCCTTGGGAAGACAGACAGGCGTTTGCTCTGGAGCCGAAAGGACACGTTGATGCCCTCTTGTCGGTCAAGAAAATTAATGACAAGTGTTTTCTTCTCGGAGTAGACGCAGGGTTCGGTCCGGAATTGCTAGAGAGGCTCAAGAGATTTAAGATCCGGATAAAAGCTGACCTGATAGAAGACAAAGGATCGCGTCTTTATCTTTTCAATTTGGATGATACTCATAAATTGCAAACGGTATCTGGTCTATATCAGGATTATATTCTTTTTTACCTCTCGAAGATTCTACATAGATCAAAGTATCACTTTGATCTAGAAACCGTGCCGGATAGGCCGTCTCAGATGAGTGCAAATAAGCTCTGGAGTGGAGCTAGAGTATATGAGATTTTGATACCCAACTCTGGAGCATCGATTGATATCGAAGACGGGATGCGACTTGCTATCGACTCCTTTGTCAACGAGTTTGCAATTATCGATAAAGAAACCTTTGATCTTGCCAGGATATGTTATGGCATACCAAAGATGGGCTATGAAATTACAGATAAAGTTTTACCCGCTTCGTTGGGTATCAACGACAAGACCGTTGACTATGCAAAAGGTTGCTATACCGGACAAGAATTGGTGGCCCGGCTTGATGCCAGAGGCAACAACGTTCCTTTTGCGTTGACGACGGTTGTGATTGAAAAGTTTTATACCGATCGTTTAGAAAAAGACCAAAAAAGTTTTATCGACGATGAAAGCATCGAAAACGTAAGAAGAAACATGGATGCGGGAGAAATAAAAAAAGATTATAGAATTTTTTCCAACGATAAAGAGATAGGGCGGATAACAAGTCTTTCCGCTTCCAAAATCACACCCGGTCTACAGCTGGCTCTTGCTTTTGTAAAACGAGATATAAAACCAGGTGAATCAGTCGATATAATCTTTCAAAGCGCCGGGAGTACTGCTCCGCCTATATTGTACGGACAAGGGATACTTTCTCAAATACCGGTTGTCAACTGCTTTGGGGCCGAACTCAAAGAGATTCCCAGCTGATAATGGAGCAAAATCTCGTTTTTGCTTAGATATATGGTGCCGGTGCCAAAGTTTTTTAGGGAAGAAAACCCATGAATACGGTAGCGGTTTTAGTCAGAGCACATCGATCTTGATGTTATGAGTACCCTACCGGGGCACCCCGGTAGCCTAACTTGCTCATTTGACGGCGACTATTTGGAAATAAGTACAGTTTCTTGATATAAGCGTTTTACTTATGACCAATTTGCTGACAAACTGTTAAGATGACCAATCCAGCCGATAAAACATCCATGCGACACGAACACGGAACCATAGTTTTGGTTGAAGACGATATTCATATTGCCGAGCTCATCGACATTTATTTACGCGATGCTGGTTTTCGCGTTTTGCAAGCTACCGACGGAGAACGAGGACTGGAGCTGATTAAGCTACAGCAACCGGATCTGGTGATATTGGATATAGGTTTACCAGGTGAACTTGACGGTTTAGAGGTCTGCCGGGAACTGAGAAAAACAACGGAGATACCTATAGTTATCTTAACGGCCCGTGATGATGAAATAGACCGCATTATAGGTTTGGAATTAGGGGCCGATGACTATGTCACAAAACCTTTTGCGCCGCGCGAATTGGCAGCGCGGATAAAAGCGATTTTAAGGCGTTCTGACAGAAAACCAAGGACGGGAGAAGGGCCGTTTCACATAGGTAATATTGTGGTAGACGTAGTACGGCGTGAAGTAACCCTCAATGGCGATATTGTGCAGTTGACGGCCAGGGAGTTCGACTTGCTGGCACATTTTGCCGAACACGTCGGGATAGCATATACCCGCCAGCAATTACTTGATGCCGTCTGGGGTAGTGGTTGGTACGGCGACGAAAGAACCGTTGACGTGCACGTACGACAACTTAGACGTAAATTGGGTGATGATTTTCCGCTTACAACCGTATGGGGAGTCGGCTATCGCTGTGGCTGATCAGGTTGATAGGCCGTAATGAGAACCAGAATTACCATAGCGATGGTGGTTATTTTGGTCGTGGCTTTGGCCCTGGCAGGTACGATAAGCTTTATTCTGGTACGTAATGCCGACAAGCAAAATGCCGTGTCTGGGGTACTCGCACAAGCCACCACTACCGCCGACGAAATAAAAAACACCTCTTATTTGGACGGCCTTAATCTCAACCTGCTCAGTGAAATACTTTATTCCATCGGTCAGATAGCCGGAGACAAAAGCGCCGGAATTTTGGTTGTCTCCAATAATCATTTGGAAGACAAACTGCCTGACGGTATTAATGTATCTGATCTCAACATGGCTCAGTTGGAAAAAGGCAAACCCATATCGGGAGCGATCGGGAATCTGGCGTTCGCCGTTGCTCCCTATAGCGTCACTAAAGCGGCCGGTGGTAAAGTTATAAGCTCCATATTACTGATCAATCAGATAGCATTTTCTTACGGGAGTGTAAAATACTTTACCTTAGCTGGTCTTATCGCTCTTTTGGTTGCTGTCGTAGGAACTTTGTATACGACGAAAAGAATTTCAAACCACGTAGTAAGGGCAGCCAAAGCAGCCAATGCAATTGCCTCCGGTGATCTGGATACGAGGATTACGAGATCGAAAGGCGACTATCCGGAACTTATTTTACTGGAAGCTGCGATCAATACGATGGCGGAAAAAGTCTCCCAATCAAGGCAACTTGAAAGACAATTTCTTCTTTCAATCTCTCATGATTTGAGGACGCCTTTGACTTCGATACGCGGTTTTGCCGAGGCTATTGCAGACAACGTGGCTCCCGATCCTTCCAAAGCGGCCGAAGTACTCGTTGCCGAATCTTCCAGATTGGAAAGACTGATCAGAGATCTTTTGGATTTGGCATACTTAGAGGCCAGACGTTTTTCTCTCCGGCTTGACGTTATGGATGCCGTGAGCTGTGTGCAGCAAACAGCCACTTCTTTTACGATGGAGGCTAGGCAGTCCATGGTGGATATAACTTTTTATGCCGATCAAGATACAATTCTTGCCTTGGCAGACGGCGACAGGTTATCTCAGGTGGTGGCCAATTTAATACAAAACGCCTTGAAGTTTACCAAGTCTAAAATTGTAATTATGGTAAGCGACAGTATAAACCCACTGTTGGTTGAAAATCAATCGTATAAAAATTCCGCTCTTTATAAAAATTACGGCAAGAAAAAGTACTTTTATATCCATGTGGAAGATGACGGTCTTGGGATTGCCGAAGAGGACTTGCCCCACGTTTTTGAAAGATTGTATACTTCCGACAGAAGGGTACTAAGAGAAGGTAAAGGAACCGGTCTTGGCCTGGCTATAGTAAAAGAATTAATCGAAGCCATGGGTGGGGAAGTATTTGTAACCTCTCCCGTAGAAAATAACAGAGGCACGGTTTTTATAGTGGCTTTGGAGTGCTATGAACCGACAAGTGAGGAAGGTTGAAATTCCCGTAGCGGCGAATCAAAAAACGGTTGTTCATACAAGTAACGTTTGGTAGGTTAATTAAATAGCCGTTTGTTTTCCCAGGAGTTTTTGAACAGCCAGGCAACGGTCATTTTGGATGACAAGATTTTCTCCGACGAGAGCGGCATCGAAGCCTTCGGATCCTAAAAGTAGCATATCGGCGAATGAATTAATGCCGGATTCCGCTACGGTGATGATGTCGGTTCCTATGGATGAGCGTAGGCGTATGGCCCGTTTGGTATCTATGGCGAAGCTATGTAGGTCACGCTGGTTGATGCCTATGATCGCCGGTTTAATCGCCATTGCTCTTGCTAATTCATTTTCATCATGGATCTCCACCAAGACATCCATTGATAAGCTGAGAGCTGTCTCATGCATCGTTGCGAGTTCCTCGTCAGAAAGCGCCGCAACGATCAACAGGATGGCATCTGCGCCACGGATACGGCTGATCAAGACATCCTCTTTGGAAACCAAAAAGTCTTTTCGTAAAACAGGCAAGGCCACGGCATTTTTGACCTGTTCCAGGTAAGATAAGTGTCCCTTGAAATGAGGTTCATCTGTTAGTACAGAAATAGCGGAAGCTCCGCCGGATTCGTATTCTCTGGCGGTAGCTACGGGATCCAAGCCAATTTGGAGATTGCCTTTGGAGGGAGAATGTTTCTTGATTTCCGCTATCAGTCGCGGTATGTCTTCTGGCGTTTCCGTATTATTTTGTAGATGTGCCGAAAGACTCCGAGGTAGGCCGTTTGTAGTATTGTAGTCGTCGGCTTTTTTGACTAATTCATCGAGCGGTAAAGACTCCTTTTCTTTTAGAGCTCTTTCCCGATGGAAAGTTAGGATGTTGTCCAAATAAGTCGCCACACATACAACAATAGCCGCGGTTTTGCCCCCCGGAAAGTCAAGTGTGAAAGATCTGCATATGTAACGTTTTGATGATAGCGATTTTTTAGAAATAAGTATAAATGCTTTATGAAATAGACCATTATGCAATTATTACCGACCAATGTCTCAGGCAAATATATCTCAGGCCAATAATAACATTTAATGTTATAATAGCTGTCAAAGGCAGTTGTAGCATAGAGGTAAGCTCTGGAAGTATGCAACCTATGATGGCAATGACTTTATTATGCAAGTAGTATTTAGTTACTAAGCAGATTCCTTGATGCGGACATGCATGTCTTGCCACAGGATTCTTTTTAGTCACATACTTTAGATCGGGGACTTTTGTAGTGTTTGTTAAAATTTGTGGTATTACAAATGAGACTGACGCATTGCTGGCTATTGCGCTTGGCGCCGATGCGATCGGTTTTGTATTTGCGCCTTCACCCAGACAGATGAGGCCGAAGGCTGTAGCCGATATAGTCAAGAGATTGCCGGAGGACACCATGACTATCGGGGTATTTCGTAATATCCCAAGTGAGCAAGTGATAGAAGATGTGTATACGGCAGGTTTAAAAGGGGCACAGCTACACGGGAGAGAAACAAAGCAAGACTGTAAAGAGATAGCATCTTCCGTATCGTTTGTTATCAAAGCTTTTTCTTTCGATATGCCACAACTGAGCGAAGCTAACGATTATCCCGTCCACGCAATCATGATTGACGGAGTCTCCCCAGGTTCCGGTGAAGTGTATGATTACGATAGAGTCGGGTCATTCCCGATATCGTCCCGGCTGATATTGGCAGGGGGCCTGAATGCAGATAATGTTGCCGATGTCGTAAAAAAAGTACAACCTTGGGGAGTTGATGTATCAAGTGGCGTTGAAGAAAAACCCGGCATCAAAGACCCCAGAAAGCTTAGGTTATTTATAAAAAATGCAAAAGAAAGTTTAGATAAAAAGACCCATTGAGCTCCGAAGAGACTCCCGGAACCGGATTGATGACCTCTTAAATATTTCTATCATTGTCAATGTTATTAATAAGTAATGTTTCTATGTTTGTAGCGGTACTTATTATAGATAAGAGCTTGAACGAGAATAATTTTTGTCGGTATCAATCCATAGATTGAAACTGAACTTACATATACTAATCAACTTATTATCTTGTCAAAGATTTGGGGTAAGTCATATCGAATCCACGGCTGAGCTTGAGAGATTTGTTGACCAACTTATAGGGCCGTTTGATACTTCACCACTCTTCGCCGGTTGTTAGCCGGATTTAGCGAAGGGATCTGCTTGCTATTTGGAACCCGGAGGGTTATGAGATGAATCAAAGGAAACTTTTTGGCTGCAATATCTGGAAAGTAGCTATACTTAGAGTCATATATTATAGGCTTGTGAAAGGTTTAGGCAGCGTTGACTACCGACAGTGATTATCTGGATACAGCTCCCCGTAAATCCCAATGGATGCAATCACATCTAAAGGAAGGGAAGTTCGGAGATTTCGGCGGACAATTTATACCAGAATCTCTGATTCCGGCATGTAACGACTTGGAAAAAGCTTTTTATGATGCCATGGCCGATGATGCTTTCAAAGCAGAATTGGATCATCTACTACATACCTACGCCGGGCGGCCTACACCTCTTACTTTTTGTGCCAATCTCTCAGAGCAGCTAGGTATTAGATTGTTTCTAAAACGTGAAGATCTTACTCACACCGGATCACATAAGATAAACAACGTGCTTGGTCAAGCTCTACTGGCAAAACGCATGGGGAAGAACAGGGTTATAGCCGAAACCGGTGCGGGTCAGCATGGCGTAGCTGCCGCTACTGCCGCTGCACTACTGGGCCTGGAATGTGTGGTATTTATGGGGAACGTTGATGTGGGTCGTCAAGCTCTAAATGTTTTCAGAATGAAACTTTTGGGTGCTAAAGTTGTTCCCGTATATTCTGGCTCCGCCACACTGAAAGACGCCGTTAATGAAGCTTTACGAGATTGGGTAGCCACTGTGGAGACGACCCATTACTGTATAGGTTCTGCTATGGGTCCACACCCTTATCCTTTGATAGTGAGACAATTGCAGAGGATCATAGGCGACGAGGCCAGAGAGCAATACAGGGAGAATACGGGCGATGACCCGGATATAGTGGTTGCCTGTGTTGGGGGTGGATCGAATGCCATCGGGACATTTGCCGGTTTTGTCGATACCAAAAGTCAACTCGTAGGCGTGGAGGCAGCAGGCGGAGCCGCGATGCGTAATGGGATACCCGGTGTCGTACACGGCATGCGGTCACGCTTTTTGCAAGACGAGTATGGACAAATTATGGAAGCGGAATCCATCTCCGCCGGACTTGATTATCCCGGTATAGGTCCCGAACATGCTTATCTCGGTGATATCGGGAGAGCTCGTTACGAATCTGTCAGCGACGAAGAAGTTTTGGATGCTTTTAGGGTTCTTTCTAAAACGGAGGGAATTATTCCGGCTTTGGAGCCGGCACATGCCTTGGCATATATACTGCGCGCTGTGAAAAATAAAGAAATTGTCGAAGGTCAAACGGTACTGATGACACTGTCGGGTCGGGGAGATAAAGATGTCTCGCAAGTGATGGATATATTAGATATATGATTACGCAACCTGACAAAGAATCCGTGAATAATTTAGAAATTCGTCTTCGGGAGAAGAAGAAAGAGGGAAAAAAATTATTGGTCTGCTACATAACGGGCGGACTGAATAGCCATTGGTTGGATACCCTACATGCCGTAGCTGATGCCGGTGCGGACGCTATAGAAATCGGAATACCTTTTTCCGATCCGGTTATGGACGGCCCAGTTATCCAGAAAGCATCGATGGAAGCTCTCAAAAACGGCGCAACCCCTTTTTCTATACTGACCCAATTGTCCAAGACAGATGCCGGTGTTCCGTTGGCGGTTATGACGTATTATAATTTGGTCTACAGGATGGGCGAGGAAAGATTTGCCGAGCAACTTCTGAAAAGTGGCGTTACCGGAGCGATTTTACCGGATCTACCTTTAGATGAAGCCGATAACTGGATAAAAGTAGGGGAGAGCTCAGGGCTTGCCACCGTTTTATTGGCAGCGCCTACCACCAGAGATCAGCGTTTACTCGACATAGTGGCAAAGAGTAGGGGATTTGTTTATGCGGTTGGTCTTCTGGGTGTTACCGGCGAGAGAGAAGAGTTATCCGAGTCGGCAACAGTCTTGGCCTCGAGATTGAAATCCCATACAGATAAACCAGTACTGGTGGGAGTGGGAATCTCAAATCCCGCTCAGGCCAAAGCTGTCTGCCAGACGGCCGACGGGGTTGTGGTCGGTTCGGCACTGGTCAGAAGAATTCTTGAAAGTGAAAATCTGCTGGCGATAACCGAATTTGTCAAGGGGTTGAGAGAGTCTTTAGACAACTCTTAGAGGGATAAAAATGATGCCCCTTTACCTCCTTTCGAGACGATAAATACATAGCAATACCTTTGCCTGCTTTCCTCTGGCAGATACAGAGGAACAGAAGTATATATCACCTGGTTATGTAAATATTTTTTACCAGAGGTGTATTTTCCGATGAGAATCCCGCATAGATTCTAAATTGCCCGGTTGGAACCGACAGGTGGTTTGATTTATATACCTCTAAATTATAGAGAGGTACTTCAATGGTGACCGTTCTTTTGGCTCCAGATGATAGGCATGTTCTTGTGAAACCAGCTAATTCTTTGGGTGGTTCACCGGCGTTATGTGGGAATTGTAAATATATCTGTGGGACATCGCATCCGTAGGCTTTACCTGTATTCGTAACCTCAACATTGACGCTATAGGCATCGGCATTTCCTTTAAATGCAAGCGGGATATTATTTAGATCAAGATTGACAATCTGTCCCAAATTATTTTTTACGGACAGATTGCTTATCGAAAACGTGGTATAGGACAGCCCATATCCAAAAGGAAACAGTGGCTGTAAGTGGTGTGCTTCATAGTAGCGGTAGCCTATTTCCAAGCCGTTGCCGTCGTTTATGGAAAAAGAAACCTTGGCATTGATTCCCGGCCAAGCTTTTGTATTGTTACCGAAGGGCTGACTGTCAGAAGCCGGGAATGTAATTGGTAGATGACCGCTCGGGTTGACTTCTCCGCTTAGAACTGCCCTGATGGCATTGCCGTCTTCCTCCCCTGGATACCATGCTTCCAGGACTGCACTCACGTTTTTTAACCAAGGCATCAATACCGCCCCTCCGGTATTTAGCACCACAATTGTTCTGGGGTTTACTTTGGCGACGGCGCTTATCAATTGATTGTCGGCATCTTGGAGAGACAAGCCGCTCCTGTCAACTCCTTCACTTGAGAAAGAGTTGACAAAAACAACGGCCACTTTCGCTGTTTTGGCCGTTGCGACAGCGGCGTCAATTTGGGGGGTAATATCTTCCATCCCTATCCGCGGCGCCGGTCTACTGTTGGTGGCAAACCATCGCATTACTAGTCTGTATTGTTTGCCTTTAGTGAGATAGCTGGCAAAATATCCGGTGAAAGGAGCACCAAGTCCTTTCTGAGAAAAAACGTTTGCTTTATCGAGATATATCCAAGTGTCTCCTATGGAAGATATGGAGAAATCATAAAGACCTGTTTTAGTCGGTGTAAGTTCAGCCGACCAAACATTCCAGTCGTTACCTTTTCCCGGCGGAGCGGGAAGAGATGCGGTGAGAGCATATGGCGGTACTTTGTCATATCTCAGGTATCGGTCGGGGAATATGTCGTCGTTATTGGAGTGTGGGTGCGTGGGCCAGTACTTCTCCGGTACACTTTCTCCCGCCAGCAGCTTGGAGCTGATAACAGGCAACTGCGTTGCAGACGGCCCTGCCGGTGAATATGTGACTTTGATGTGTCTTTTTTGGAAGTAGCGCCTGAGAGATTCAAGCGGTGTAACAAGAAAAGGAGCGGTAACGCGAGCTCCTCCATAACCGGCAGTCATCGCCTGAGAGGCTGCATCGGTTCCTATCACGGCTATGGTCTTCAGCGCTCGTTTTGGTCTACCCCGGTGGCCTTTTCTTTTATATAGTTGATCTATTTTTTTGATATTAATAGGCAATAAATTATTGGCATTTTTCAGTAGGACCGTAGAATTGGCCGCCAGATTGTAGGCAAAATTGGTGGCTTGTCTATTTATCGTATTGACTCCGAATTTATGTGGGTTCTGTCCCGGAATCAAGTGGTAGATAAACATTTCGGTAAGTATCGTTTTGACGGCCGAGACAAGCCTGTCTTTTTGGAGCCTACCGCTTATCCAACCTAGCGCCAATGGTAGACCGGCGCTTGGTTTGATCTGATCAAGGCCGGCATTAAAAGCTTTCAACGGCTGTTTGACGGCATCAAGATCAGAGCGGATGATACCTTTGAAACCAAACTCTCTAAGTAATGTGAAGGTGTATTTATCGGAGCAGGCATTTACATTATTGATATAACCATATGCACACATGATTGCCGCTACATCAGCTTGTTGAACAACTGCTTTGAATGGTTTTAGGTACACCTCCATGAGAGCTCTCGAAGATACTTCCTGATCAAGAGCTATCCTGCCCGTTTCGTCGGTGTAAGCGGTAAAGTGCTTTGCCACCGACATTGTATGTTCTGATTGAATTCCCTCCGAGTCCGCTACGCCAAGAGCGGCGGAAAGAAAAGGGTCTTCGCCGTATGTCTCATAGGCCCTGCCCCACTCCGGTACTCTCACCAGGTTTAAATTTGGACCTTGAACGGCATCTACTTGTTGCATACGAGCTTCTTGACCTATGATTTGACCGTATTTTTGTGCAAAGTTGGTACTAAAAGTAGCTCCCAAGGCAAGAGATGCAGGCAATTGTGTTACGCCTGTATCCCCGGCAGAGAGACCATTTGGACCGTCTTGGAGAGTAAAAGCCGGTATACAAAGAGAGGGAATTGGCGCTGTGGCGTTTTCATAAGAATGTCTGGGATGATATAAGTTGACCATAACCAACATATCCAAGAGATTCATTTTGGCGACTACTTCTGCAGCCAGCTTGGCTGGACTAAAGTGAGTGAGCTGGTAATTTGTTGTCCAAGGACATAGTGCACTTTTCGATATAATTTTTTGATTCCTAGAGTTTGCAGACAACAAATGACTCTTTTGGTCGTCAAGAATTCTTTGCAGGGGCCGTACTTTGCTTGTTCTAATGGCGGTATTTATGCTGTAGTCGTGTTTTGTCAATACGCTTTTGGCGGAATAAAAAAGAGCTAATGAAGTCGAGGTATCGTCATGGGCGGCGCTCAGGTCGTTTCCCCTTTGGGGTATCCCAAAGGGGGCGATGAATATAATAGAAACAAGCATTATCGATAGCAAGCCGAAATAGCCGGTATGGGAATTTACTTTTAATTTGTGAGAAATTACCTTGAAGTGATTGCAAGAGGTGGATGTTGCGATTTGTCTGCGTCGTCGGCCAGCCATCTATCTGGTCTTTATCCTTTCGATAAAAGATTTATAAAGCTCTCATATTCTTTCGCTAACAATAGCAACGGCAAAAGTCAAGGAGTATGTCACGCCAGAAAAATATTTTTTCAAAAATCCATTTCTTTAAAAATGATAATTAGCAAAGAGAATCAGAGAAGTTTGTTGTTTTGCAAGATCGGTTGACACATTACAGCGTGTGTCTGAGAGGAGAGGTATTTTAAAAATAATAGTGTATAGTTATACATACATATGATTTTATATACTATAATATCCAACAACGACAATTCTCTATCGGAGGCATGGTGATAAAAGTAGGAGTGATCGGGGCATCGGGATATTTGGGAGCCGAACTGTTACGACTGCTGAGCAGACATCCTCAGATGGAAGTAAGTATGCTGCAAGCTCACAGTAATACCAACATAACAGTGGGAGAACTTTACCCTGGTCTTGATGCTTTCTATAAAGGTTTGACAATTGCCGATTTCGATCCGAACTCTGTTGGTAATCTGGATTTACTGTTTGTCAGTCTGCCTGCGGGACATTCTGCCGATGTCATGGATATACTTGTTGCCAAGGTGCCACTTGTCGTAGATCTAGGTGCCGATTTTAGACTGAAAGATATAGCGCTGTATGAGAAGTGGTATCACTTTGAGCACAAGAATCCGTTACTTTTGTCAAAGTCGGTTTATGGACTGCCGGAATTCTACAGGTCGCAGATCAAAAATGCCGCGCTGATAAGCTCACCCGGTTGTTATGTAACGGCGGCTTCTCTGGCCGTGAAACCGTTTGTCGATGCCAAAATCATAGACGAGAAAGACTGTGTGGTCGTCGATGGGGCAAGCGGTACTTCCGGCGCCGGACGTAAAGCTACCGACGTAACTCATCATAGCTTGGTAAATGAGAATTTTACCGCATACGGTCTTTTGGATCACCGGCATACGCCGGAAATGGAACAAGTAATAGGAAGGCAAATTATATTTACTCCTCATTTACTCCCCATGACAAGAGGGATCCTGGTGACTTGCTATGTAAAAACTAATCGAAAAGTCACAACCGGTGACCTTCTTTCTCTCCAGAGAGATTATTACGATAACGAACCGTTTGTCGATGTCATCGACGGCATTCCTTCGACCAAAGACTGCTACGGTTCGAATATGGCCAGGATAACATCCCGCTATGATGAAAGGACCGGTTATATGGTTATGCTTGCCGCCATTGACAATCTAACGAAAGGTGGGGCGGGACAAGCTTTACAATCAGCCAATATAGCTTTAGGGATTGAAGAGAGTATGGGACTTACACAGATTGGAATGATTCCGTGAGCGTAACTTTTGCAAAAGGTTTTAAAGCGTCGGGTTTGGCCTGCGGCCTAAAAAGTAACGGGAATCTTGATTTGGCTCTCGTCGTAACCAACGATGCCGCAAGCGTCCCCGCTGCGGCTGTATTTACAAAGAATAGAGTTTCCGCCGCACCGGTCAATTTATCTAGAGCGAATCTTACGGCCTCAAAAGGATTTTCAGCGGGAGTTATCCTAAATAGCGGGTGTGCTAATGCGGCGACGGGACGTACCGGGGAAGATGCGGCACGAAAGACGCTTGCTTGCCTGGCGGAGGAATTAAATATCGATACGACGTCCCTTCTGGTTTGTTCCACGGGACTTATCGGTATGCAATTGGAATATGAGAAAATCGAATCCAAGATCGCAGAATTGGTGACAACCTCAGGTTCTGATTACGGGCACGGTTTATTGGCCGCTACCGCTATCATGACGACCGATACTCATCCCAAGCAGTCTCAAATAGAAATGGACGGAATAAGAGTAGGAGCTATGGCCAAGGGTGCGGGGATGATTAACCCAAATATGGCTACCATGCTGGCGGTTATCACCACTGATGCCGATGTTTCGCCCGATGTCTTACAAGAGGTGCTCTCAAAGAGCGTAGGTAAAACTTTTAATTCATTGAGCATAGACGGTTGTACTTCCACAAACGATACGGTATGTCTACTGGCATCGGGTAAAAGTGGAAAAGTGAGTCCGGATGTACTTGAGCAGGCCTTGGATTTTGTATGTATGGATTTGGCAACGCAAATAGCCAAAGATGCCGAAGGTGCCACTAAATTCGTACGCTATAAGGTTGTTGGGGCAAAAGACGACGCGTCGGCACAAATTGCCGCCAGACAAATAGGAGAGAGTCTTTTGGTGAAAACATCGATATATGGAGAAGATGTTTATCCGGGAAGAGTTTTATCCGAATTGGGGGCATCATTGATAGATTTTGATTTGGATCTCGTTCGCGTTTTTTACGGCGATATTTGTATTTTTGCAGATAGCATGCCAAAGGATATAGACGCATTGACCAAGGATAAATTAACAGCTTATATGGCAGGAGATGAGATCGAAATAACCTGTGATTTAGGGATGGGAACCGGAAAAGGAATGTTGCTTGGAACCGATCTCGGGCATGGCTATATAGACGAAAATATGAAGACTTCCTAAAATGGATAACAAGACAGACCCGCTTCTCATAGCCAAAGTACTTACGGAGGCATTGCCGTATATAAAACGTTTTTATAATAAGGTCATTGTTGTCAAATACGGCGGTAACGCCTTATACGACAAAGACCAAAATGGCAACGATCAAGGGAAATCTTCTCTGGCAAGTTTCGCTTCGGATATCGCTTTGATGGCAGCCGTCGGCATCAGGGTTGTCGTGGTTCATGGCGGAGGCCCTCAAATCGGAGAGCTCATGAACAGATTGGGTAAAGAGGCTGTTTTCGTAAATGGTCTGAGGGTAACAGATGCCGAGACTTTGGATATCGCCAGAATGGTTTTAATAGGAAAGATCAATTTGGATATCGTTGGAGCGATCAATAAACACGGTCCGTTGGCCGTAGGTCTTTCCGGAGAAGATGCCGGTTTGATCAATGCCGGAGCCGTAGACCCTACACTTGGTTTTGTAGGCGACGTATTGAGTGTCGACACCTCTATATTGGATCAGTTGCTCAGTCAGGGTTTGATACCGGTGGTCGCGACGATTGCCAGCGACAAAGCTGGGCAGATGTATAACATTAATGCTGATTCCGTTGCCGGAGCATTGGCGGGAGCACTGCAGGCAGAGAAACTGGTTCTCCTGACCGACATAGCCGGAATACGTTCGGATATAGACAACGAGGACAGTCTCATACAGCGCTTGAGTGTGGACGACTTGAATGATCTAATGAGTTCTTCTGTCGTTACGGGGGGAATGTTGCCAAAGACAAAAGCCTGTGTGACAGCGATATCAAAAGGGGTAAGAGCTGCCCATATCTTGGACGGGCGCATACGAAACGTTTTGCTCCTGGAACTCTTTACCGAGCATGGTATAGGCACGATGATCACAGAAAGAGCAACTTCGATGAAAAGTAATGATACATATAGTACAACATATAAAACAAAAGAAGGGATGAGTTGACCCATATGGGGCAAGTCGAAGACAAAGTACAGTCATACCTGATGCCCACCTATAAACCGGCTTCCGTCACGTTTGTGAGTGGTAAAGGACCGTATCTGTTTGATCAGAAAGGCCGTAAATATTTGGACTTTCTTTCCGGCATTGCCGTAACATCTCTCGGACATGCTCATGAAAAAATTGTCGCCCACGTCACAGAGCAGGCACATAAGCTATGGCACGTATCCAATCTGTTTCACAATGAATTAGCAGAAGAAGTGGCAAAACTGATAGACGCTCTGATTATGTTCGGGGAATTGAAATCAGATAGCGCCTCAGGTGAGGCTACACCTGAAGGCATGGGCCGAGTGTTTTTTGCCAATTCGGGTGCCGAGTCGATAGAGTGTGCCTTGAAGCTGGCTCGTAAATGCGGGGCAGGCAGGTCGTATAAAATAATTTCATTTGACGGCTCTTTCCATGGTAGGACTTTCGGGGCGCTGTCAGCAACTGCACAACCCGGTAAAAAGCAGGACTTTGCTCCCATGCTTGAGGGTTTTATCCATATTCCATACGGCGATATTGATGCATTGGAAAATATTCTGGCTCAAAATCAGGTTAGTGCTGATACCACGGAAACTTACAATTTAGTGGCAGCTGTTTTGGTCGAACCGATCCAAGGGGAAAACGCCATTGTGGTCCCTCCCGCTAATTATTTAAAAGATATCAGATCACTTTGTGACCGCTACGGTGTCTTGATGATCGCCGATGAGATACAAACCGGTCTCGGCAGAACGGGAGAGTGGTTTGGGTTTCAACATGATCATATTTTGCCAGACATCGTAACTTTGGCTAAATCCCTTGCCAACGGCATGCCTATAGGTGCCTGTTGGGCAAAAGACCATGTAGCGCTCAACTTTGCCCCCGGTGATCACGGCAGTACTTTCGGCGGGCAACCTCTGGCACTTTCTGCAGCCAAAGCAACTTTGGAGGAATTGGTTACACTTATGGCACCGGAAAAGGCCAAGACTCTTGGGGCAGCCCTGGTTGACAGGTTGTCAGGTCTGCCTGGAATAGAAGAAGTAAGAGGTAAAGGGCTACTTCTCGGCATCAAACTGATACCTCGGATAAATAACGTTGATTTCGTCGGGAAAGCTCTGTCTCTGGGGCTTGTTCTGAACGCTCAATCCTCCAACGTAATCAGACTGGCTCCCCCTTATATTATCGACGAATCACACATTGACGAAGCCGTAGGTATTATGGCCAAATTACTTGGCGGAGAATCATATGATATATAAAGTACAAGCAGCGATTTTCTTGCTACCGGAAAGTTTTACTGTCGATTGTAGGTTGACTTAGATGGAAGACTCTAACCTTTTTCATCCCCATCACGTATTGGAAGTATCTGATTTGTCGGAACGGGATATATACAATATTTTAGAACTATCAGGTGATAAAAATCCGCAACCTGTGCTAAAAGGCAAAGGCGTGGCGCTTATTTTTGAGCATCCCTCGGCAAGGACAAGAAATGCTGCTGAAATGGCGGTATTTCAATTGGGAGGCCATCCCATAACTATTTCCGGACAGGAAATCGGTATTGATAAAAGAGAAACGGCTGAGGACATTGCTCGTGTCTTGGCCAGATTTCATTCCCTGATAGGTGCCAGAGTGACCGATCATAATGTCTTGACAAGAATGGCGTCGGCTGTAGATAGATCCGATAAGTATGTTCCGATTGTCAATTTGCTTTCCGACAGGGATCACGTCACCCAAGTGTTGGCGGACTTACTCACCATAAAACAGAGGTTTGGCACAATTAAAGATGTCAATGTCACTTACATAGGAGACCCGAATAACGTCTGCTCCTCTCTTTTTCACGCAGCCAAAATCATGGGTTTTGGCTTGGCGATAGCGGCACCTGATAAGTATTTACAAAAGGCTGTTTTTATAAGAGAAGCTTTCCAAAGTAGCCATAACAGAGACAGTGAGCAACTGCCGGGAAACATGGGTGCTTCCTCACATGAGATAAAATGGGGTTTCCCTCTCAAATCAGCTGAGAATATATCAATCTTTGATGACCCATTTTTAGCCGTGCAGAATGCCGATGTCCTTTACACGGATGTCTTTGTATCGATGGGAGAAGAAGAAATTGCGCTTGAGAAGCGGCGCGATTTCAAAGGCTACACTATCGATAAAAATTTATTGGAGCACGCTAAAAAGACGTCAGTGGTTATGCATTGTCTCCCTGCTCATCGTGGCGAGGAAATTTCCGATGAGGTTTTTGAGTCACCTAAGAGCCTGGTTTTTGATCAGGCGGAAAACAGGATGCATGCAATGCGCGGTCTTTTTGCCTATCTTATAGCCGGTTATGGGTCAACAGAAAGGTCTTAGGTGAAAAACGTATCTAAACAAAAGCGCCATTATGAAATAACCGATATTTTATTGAATCATATCGTTACCGGTCAACCGCAATTGGTAGATCTACTTGAAGCAAGAGGTATAAGTGTCACCCAGGCAACCATATCAAGAGATCTTGTGGAATTGGGTGTAATAAGGGTGAGGATACCAAACGTCGATGGACAAGTCTATGCTTTACCTGAATTGCCTAAAGACAGGATAGCACCTCTCGATCATTTGAGAAGAGTACTTGGGGAATGGGTAATAGATATCGATATATCCGGCAATTTGATTGTGGTACGCACTCCCCCCGGTTCTGCCCATGTGGTAGCCTCTGCGCTCGACCGTAGCAATTTGGCAAACGTCATAGGTACCGTTGCCGGTGATGATACGGTATTGATCGTAACTAAAGACCTTGAAGGAGGTGTAAAAGTCGCCAAACAACTCCACGAATTGGCGCGTATGGAGTAATACCGGAAAACCGGGTTTTTAAAAAATATTGTTGCAAACGGAACCGGTAGGTACTGTGTTGCAGGTGTGAATCTTGGAATACTCGATGTAAATCTCTACCTGTTACAGGTGGAGCACTTAGTTATTGGAACATAATGCATATAGATTACATAAAGATACGACAGACATACATATCTTCGCGTGATAAAGCTAATGTATATCCGGCATCTTTATGTGGGAAGGAAATTATAAAATGAGAAATAAAGTTGTACTGGCTTATTCGGGAGGTTTGGATACTTCCGTGGCTGTTCATTGGTTGAAAGAGACTAAAGGTTATGACGTCATAGCTCTGTCACTCGATGTCGGGCAAGCCGATACCGATTTCGACGCTATTTCGGAGAGGGCCATAAAAGCCGGTGCCGTTGACGTCGTCGTTGTGGATGCCAAAGAAGAAATGGCTAATGACTATGTAAGACCTTCCCTGGCGGCGAATGCACTTTACGAGGGGAAATACCCCCTTGTATCGGCTCTGTCAAGGCCGTTAATAGTCTCGCATTTGATCAAGGTGGCCAAACAGTTTTCTGCATCTGCCATTGCTCACGGCTGTACGGGTAAGGGCAATGACCAAGTCCGTTTCGAAGTTGGTGCCATTGCTCTGGATCCGGATATAGATGTAATAGCGCCGGTCAGGGAATGGAATATGACCAGAGAAGATTCGATTGTATATGCCAAGGAAAATAATCTTTTGATCCAAGCCAGCAAAGATCGTATATATTCGATCGACGAAAACCTTTGGGGCAGAGCGATAGAGTGCGGCATCCTTGAAGACCCTTGGATAAAACCGCCGGAAGACGTCTTTTCCTATACCGGTTTACTTGGCGCCGAAGACAAAAGCCAAGAAGCCAGGGAAGTAATTATAGGTTTTGAACATGGCGTGCCTTCCTCATTGGACGGGACAAAGATGTCTTTGTTGGCCATTATCAATCGTCTGAATATAATTGCCGGATCATGCGGGTTTGGGCGCATAGATATGGTGGAAAGCAGAAGGGTAGGGATCAAGAGCCGTGAAGTCTATGAATGCCCAGCCGCTTTGGCCTTGATCGCCGCACATCAAGACCTAGAATCCTTTACCCTAGAAAGAGATGTGTTGCACGAGAAATTGAGGCTGGAGCCGCGTTTTGCCGAATTGGTCTATGACGGGCTCTGGTTCTCGCCATTGCGGGAGGCGCTCAATGCTTTTATGTCCGCTACACAAGAATATGTGACCGGTGAAGTTAAGATGCAATTTGGGCCGGGGCCCGCCGGTAAGGTAATAGGAAGGCGCAGTGACAAAGCCCTTTACGACTATAACCTGGCTACCTATGATGAAGCCGATTCCTTTAATCATGAAGATGCCGAAGGATTTGTTCGTGTATTCGGCCTTGGTATTGCCACATGGGCCAGGCGACAACGCAAAACAGATAACGATAAATAGCTGTTTACATTATCGGCTATAAATTATCATAGTGACCGTTTAAATTGTATCGCATGATATCGGAAACCTCAACATTTGGATGTTACGGTTTCATCGACGCGAAAATAAAAAATAAACAAGGATTTGGAAATTAATTATGACGTTATGGTCAGGTCGTATTAACGTAGAGCCAGCTAAAGAGATGATGGATTTTTCCGTCAGTATAAATTACGACAAGCGGCTGGCCGAGGACGATATCTTTGCTTCAAAAGTCCATGTCCAAGGCCTGTTGTTTGCCGGTATTCTTGATAACGAAGAAGTTACGGCAATGACCAAAGCCCTTGATATGGTCGATAGTGAATTAAAAGAGCGGACTTTTCGTTTCGATCCGTCCGATGAGGATGTCCATACCGCCATTGAAAGGCGGATTACCGAGATCATTGGTGAAGTAGGCGCCAAACTTCATACGGGAAGAAGTAGAAATGACCAGGTCGCCACGGCGCTGCGTCTTTACTCAAAGCGTCAAGCGAAAGAACTGGCCAGGCAAGTAATTCTATTGCAAGAATGTCTGCTGAAGCGTGCCAAAGAAGCCGGGGGAGCTTATTTGCCAGGTTATACTCATTTGCAACGGGCTCAACCTATTTTGTTGTCGCATCAACTGCTGGCGCATGGTTGGGCTCTTGCCCGTGATGTCGACAGAATTTTTCAGACTATCAGACGTATGGATATTTCCCCACTCGGAGCCGGAGCTCTGGCAGGTTCGTCTTTACCTTTAGATCCTGATTTAACGGCTAAAGAACTTGGCTTTAGGGGTAGATTTGACAATTCGCTCGATGCCGTAAGCGATAGAGATTTTGTGGCCGAACTCTTGTTTGACTGCTCTCTGCTGGCCGTACATTTGTCGCGTCTCGGAGAAGAGGTCGTGCTGTTTTCCAGCAGTGAATTCGGGTTTTATAAGTTGGATGACTCTTGGTCTACGGGAAGCTCAATGCTGCCACAAAAGAAGAATCCGGATATCGCTGAACTTGCCAGAGGAAAGACCGGTCGATTGATAGGACATTTGGCTGGTTTCCTGACCACACTGAAGGGGTTGCCTCTGGCTTACAACAGGGATTTACAGGAGGACAAAGAACCTCTGTTTGACGCCCTTGATCAATTGATGCTTGCTTTACCTGCGCTCATAGGTCTGATGGAAACCATTGAGTTCGATCTCGATGTCATGGCAAGTTCGGCCGATTCGCCGGAGATGGCGGCTGTAGATTTAGCGGAGTGGCTGGTTGAGAAAAAGGTTCCTTTTAGAAAAGCCCATAAAATCATCGGCGAAATAGTTAGAGAATCTCTCGGAAGAGGAGTCGATCTTGCCGAGTTGGTCGCTGCTCATCCGGATCTTGGTCCCGAAGCGGTGCAAATTCTGGAACCGGGAGTAGCCGTGCAAAGACGGAAGACACCGGGTGGGGCTGGAATAAAAGCTGTCAAAGAGCAATTGAATAACTTTTCTGAGCGACTGGTCGCAGATCGCAATTTACTTGATCAGCTCGATGGTATAAATAGGGAGTAATTAAAATCCTGTCAATGCGGTCAATGTTTCTGGTCTAGATAGATCCCGAGATCGGTCATGCTTACAATTTGTGCAATTGCCTAAAATAAGATCGTTCTCATCAAACTATCTCCCCCTTTGGCTGCCTTAGCTAGTTGTAAAGCGGTGCTAGATGGCTTTATATATTTTCAATGATCAAGATAGGCAGATTTTCGAATCTCCGCCCACTGTGGTGGCGCGATGGCTTCTAAATAAGTTAATCATCAGAGAAGACGTTGTATTGAGGATCGTAGAGACCGAAGCTTATGGGGGTGCCGATGAGCAAGCCTCTCATGCGTATA
>JAJZMK010000087.1 GCA_021798275.1 Actinomycetes bacterium
CCAGTTGTCCTGCCAAGGGCACGGCTGGTTTGCGACCTGCGGAAGGGATAAGCGCTGAAAGCATCTAAGCGCGAAGCTCGTTCCAAGATTAAATCTCCCACAGGGTTAACCTGGTAAGGCCCGTGGTCAGACCACCACGTTGATAGGCCGGAGGTGTAAGCGCGGTAACGCGTTCAGCCGACCGGTACTAATCGGCCGAGGGCTTGTTTTTATGCTTGTGCTCGCTATGGATTGCTCGAGGGCTATGGATCTTCGGTATTATTATACCGATAAAGATTTCCGGTGGCCATAGCGGCAGGGTCACACCCGTTCCCATCCCGAACACGGAAGTTAAGCCTGCCAGCGCCGATGGTACTTGGGGGGAGGCCCCCTGGGAGAGTAGGGCGTCGCCGGATTTATTTTACCCCGTTCTGTCTCTGACAGAACGGGGTTTTTATTTGTCCCTATGTGTATCGGTACCCTTTTCCTAAAAGAAAGTCTGTCTATCAATACAACTTGAGACTCTGGGTAAACGGTTACTTTTCGAAAGTATCCTTACCGTTTATTTCACCTTAATTGTTACCGGTACGACGGTATTTCTTGTCGGCCATATGTCTAATTTATCGGAGACATTTCTTACCCGAAAAAGGCTTTCCAACCAGAGGCGCTAAGCCGCAAACATTAAGTACGCCGGCTAATATCGGAATCAATCCTACCAGGACTACGATATCTCTGGCGGCTCCGGTGCTTAGAGAAAGGCCTATTATGACTATTACAAGACCCAAAGCCACTCTTAATAATCTCCCGCCTGGCTTGGCCATCAGATATGCTATGTCGAACTTTTTCATTTTGTTACCCCTTTTCAATTATTGATATTATTTGCAACAACTAATAGCCGGGTGCTATTCCATAGTCATGGTTATATCTCTATTTGATTTCTCCGAGGGTCCCACTTGAGACTCTAAACTTTTAGTATTTATGGTTTTGTTTATAGATTCTCTATCCTGCTCTACAGATTGGATATTGTGAACCTTCGTGGGGAAGGTTCACTGAATGCTGAATTCATACAATTATGGGGTGGGACTACCCAGAGAGTAAATATTTCCTACCCCATTTCCTGATTGAAACCGTTCTTCTAAGCTTGCTGCCTGTCTGTGATCGATGTTTTCTTAGAAGGTGCTATAGCCTGGCTGTCTTAGATGAAATATCGTTTGAGTCTAGGTATCTATAGTAATATATGATTCGAGCCTCTTTTTGACTGGCAAAATATGAGAGTTCATTGAGAGCAAGATATGCTGTAGTTTGCAAGAGGGATTTTTATCCACAGATATTTATGGAATCTAAACACAGGAGCGATTTATAGAAATGGCCTGTGTCTATACGTATAAAAGAAAGTCAAAGTGTCAGGCAATTTATAATTTTTACTACGGTCCTTATCAGATATTAGGCTGTGTGGGTATTATCCATAACACGCAGAGTAAAACGGATTGACCTGTATGTTGACAGTCGACTCGCATTTGTAGATAAATACAAATGTGGTAGCTTACGTTGGGCTGTACTCTGTTGATACGTAGCGGTTTTTGAAAATTACCGGTCTTTTGTCATCGGGATCTGCCAAGATATCCGTTAAGACATTTGGAAAGAATTTTTAGCAATATATTAGTATGAAAGAATTTGAGTTTAATGATTAAAAAAAACACTAATGAAGAGGATTATGAAGCCAGTAGCCCTGCTGATTATGAAAAGAACAATTTTAAGTCAAAACAGCGACCCACTTCTAAAGGTGATGTAAAATCCCAGCCTGTTGATGGGGGAAAACGATACAGCATTCCTGCCAACAGCGGCAGTCGTAGAAATTATGGTGACAGTCATCAAAGGTCAGATAAAAAGTCTTTTGAATCGAGACATACAACAGCTGGCTATGACTCACGCCTAAATTGGAAAAAGAGTAAAGATTCACCTATGGCCGAAGGGAGGCTTGACGGACGAGAGAGACGGTTTCCATCGGCACGCGGTGACAATTCTAGTCGAAATCGTAACGACTATCCCGAGAGAGGTCGTTCGGGTAACTCCTATCCACCATCGGGGCGCAACGGCGGAAAAACTCCTGATGACTCTCAGCGGCGATATAACAGACCCGAAAGGGACTCCGAAAGAAACAGCGGTAGGTTCTTTTCTCCAAGAGACACTAGGACAAGCCGCTATGACAGGCGACCTGAGGGTGGCTCTGGCGAGCGCATAGGATACGGTAGGGACACCGGACAAGATCGCGACAGACCGACCCCAAGTCGCTCTGATGCTCCCACCAGATACCGAAAATATCCGGACCGTTCGGAAAGGTTTGAGCGTCAAGGGACAAGTTTTGCTAAGCGCACGGCCTCTTATATAAAGCGTGATGACAAAGTCGACCAGCAAATTCCCGCTTGGGGTTCTGTTGCCAGAAACGGCGCTAAGCAGATCTACATGGCCAGAACTGACGGTTTGCGGAAAAGCTATGGGCAAAAATCCGGGGATAGAAGGAATTTCGATGGAACCCCAAGCTTGACATCCCGTAAATCGGGATCGGTCGCGGCGGGCAGAAATTCCTATATTCAAGACAGCGGAGACAGAAAGCCCATTTCGGGGACGAGGCGAAAAGTAAATAACTCCGGTTATCTGCCAAAAAATGCCATCAATGAATACGGAGACAGGCTCTCGGGTGTCATGAAGTCCGGTAAATTCGGACAATCAGCTGACCCGGGAAGCAGTTATATTGTTGCTCACAAGAGCGGCCCCGGTCAATCCGCTATAGCAAAGAAATCTCATTCTGCGAC
>JAJZMK010000046.1 GCA_021798275.1 Actinomycetes bacterium
CCATCCAGATCGCTTCCATAGTGGCCATGAATGAAGCTCCTGACTATCCAAAAGCCGTCAATGAAATTTACTTAGCCAGGCGCGATGCTCTATGTGACGGTATGGCACGAGTAGGATGGTCCGTTCCGAAACCTAAAGCGACGATGTTCGTTTGGGCTAAGATCCCCGAGCCGTATGCCGCTATGGGCTCTTTGGAGTTTTCCAAACATCTGGTTTCAAAAGCCAAAGTAGCTGTTTCTCCGGGAGTCGGTTTTGGACCAGGAGGAGACGGGTATGTGCGGTTTGCTCTGATCGAAAATGAACAGAGGATAGCTCAGGCTGTCAGAAATATCAAAAAGGCTTTACCTGAGCTCGGGTAATTATTTTGAACCCCGGTAATTATTGAGGAGACATCGAAATACTTTTTCCCGACAAGTGCCGATTTTGGTCATGTGGGTATGGAAGTAAAATTGGGGGCTTTGAGGTTACAAATTGATTACTTTTCATCGGGTGAGATGTTGTCATCGACGAAAAGTAATCCTTATACCAATTGGTGATTATTAGCATCTGGTTTATAAATATTATCAAATTAAATAAAATGAATTAATGTAAAAAATGTTTGACACGAACTCATTCGGGGCGTAATCTATCTAGTTACAACTTTGAAATTACATGTTTGTAATTTCAGTTTTGACAGCTTGCTATGTAGTTCGGTATTTATCTGAATAATTTGTAAAGTTGAAAATAAAAATTAGCTAGAGAAGGAAGAGGGAGAAAAAAAGATGGCACTTACAGTCGATCGCAGCGAGATCGGAATCCACAGGCATTTTACAACCGCCGGTGTACACCCATATGACATGGTGGAATGGGAGAAGCGCGATTCGAGGATCACCGATTATCGTACGGGCGAGGTTGCTTTTGAACAGTTGGACGTGGAAGTACCGAAATTTTGGAGCATGAACGCCACCAATATTTTGGCTCAAAAATACTTCCGCGGTAATCTGGGGGAGCCGGAGCGTGAAACCTCTCTCAAACAAGTAGTCGATCGTGTCGTAGACAGCATTACCGCTTGGGGCAAGAAAGACGGTTACTTCAATGACAACGCCGAAGCGGAAGCTTTTTCGGACGAATTGAAGTACCTGATCATCACTCAAAAAGCTGCTTTTAACTCTCCGGTGTGGTTCAATATAGGCGTCAAAGACGTTCCCCAGCAGGCTTCGGCGTGTTTCATATTGGCCGTGGAAGACTCGATGACGGACATTTTAAATTGGTATGCGGAAGAAGGTATCATCTTCAAAGGTGGCTCGGGAGCGGGTGTGAACCTTTCCAGAATAAGAAGCTCGAAAGAGCCTTTGAAAGGCGGCGGTACGGCATCTGGACCAGTCAGCTTCATGCGCGGAGCCGATGCATCGGCCGGTACGATCAAGTCGGGCGGAAAAACCCGCAGAGCCGCCAAAATGGTTGTCCTTGATATAGATCATCCTGATATCTACGAATTTATTTGGTGTAAAGCCATAGAGGAAAGAAAAGCAAGGGCTTTGAAAGAAGCCGGTTTCGACATGGACTTAGACGGTAAAGACAGTTTTTCCGTTCAGTATCAGAATGCCAACAATTCCGTCCGGATAACGGATGCTTTCATGGAACAGGTTCTCGCCGACGGTTCATGGCCCTTGCTTGCCAGGACTACCGGAAAACCAGTCACAACCGTAAAAGCCAGGGATCTCTTCAGGCAGATAGCCGAAGCTGCCTGGCAATGTGCGGACCCCGGTCTTCAATTTGATACCACCATCAATCGTTGGCATACCGCTCCCAATACGGGGCGCATAAGCGCCAGTAACCCCTGTAGTGAATATGTTCACTTGGATAACAGTGCCTGCAACCTGGCCAGTCTCAATCTTTTGTCATTCTTACAAGAAGACGGTATTTTTGATGTCGATGCTTTCAAATCCGCCGTGGAAGTAGTATTTACGGCTCAGGAAATTTTGGTGGGCAACGCCGACTACCCTACGGAAAAGATCAAGGAGACAACTAAAAAATTCAGACAATTAGGTCTCGGGTATGCAAACCTCGGCGCTATGTTGATGGCGCTCGGTCTGTCTTATGATTCAGATGAAGCAAGGGCGACAGCCTCTTCGATAACCGCTCTGATGACCGGTCACGCTTATTTTACATCCGCTAAAATAGCTTCCAGGAAAGGGCCTTTTGAAGGCTATGAAGCTAACAGAGAACCTATGCTTGCAGTGCTGAAAATGCACAGCAATGCGGTGGCAAAAATAGACGAAGATCTGGCTCCCACCTATTTGTTAACCGCAGCTCAGGAAGCATTTGACAACGCCGTTGAGCTAGCTGAAGTTGTCGGAGTGCGAAATGCACAGGCGACGGTACTTGCTCCGACCGGAACAATATCATTTTTGATGGATTGCGATACCACTGGGATCGAGCCTGACCTTGCTCTTGTTAAAACCAAAAAACTGGTAGGCGGCGGGACTATGTCGATAGTCAACCAGACAGTGGCCCGTGCTTTGGAAAAGCTTGGTTATACAAAAGATGAAAGAGTCAAGATCATCGATTGGATTGACAAGCAAAAAACGATAGTAGGCGCACCGTCTCTCAAGCCGGAGCATTTGAAAGTCTTTGCCTGTTCTATGGGTGACAATACCATCCATTACTCTGGTCACGTCAAAATGATGGCAGCCGCTCAGCCTTTCATATCGGGAGCGATTTCCAAAACTGTCAACATGCCAGAAGACGTCACCGTTGAAGATGTAGAAC
>JAJZMK010000155.1 GCA_021798275.1 Actinomycetes bacterium
ACGTTCTTTGGCAACCAATTCCGCCGGCACTTCTTCTTTTTTCAAATAGGTAGGTTTTCCGAAAGCAATGTGAACTGCCAGATCGTGCGCCAATTCCTCCGTGGCATTGGCAATTTCAACCAGCACGCCGTTCACCCCGCGTCCGTTTTGAACATGCAGGTAGCTACCCAAAACGGAATCGCTGTCGGCGACAAAACGTGCCGATTTTCCTATTTCTATATTTTCTTTTAAAACAATTTTTAGATCATCGATCTCTTTGGAAAAGGATGCCAAAACATCTTCTCCGTCTTTGGCCAAGGACTCTGTGATTTTGTTCAAAAGCCGCACGAAATCTTCGGATTTAGCCACGAAATCGGTTTCACACTCCAGGGAACATATAGCTCCCAATTTGTGATCGGACGCGACATAAACTGCCACCGCTCCTTGGGTGCGCTCCCGGTCGGCTCTCTTGGCGGCGCCGGCCAGACCTTTCTCCCTCAACCAGTCGCTTGCTTTATTAAAATCGCCGTCGCATTCCACAAGAGCTTTACGGGCATCCAAGATACCCGCTCCCGTTGCTTGCCTCAATGCTTGTACATCCTTTGCGGTTATCTCAGGCATTTGTATCTCCTACTGCTAAATCAGATTCCTCTGAATCTTTTACTGTTAAATCTTTTACCGTAGAATCTGCGACAGGCGGTTTTTCCTCGCTCTTGTCATCGGCTACGGCACTTGTCCCGGCACTGCCGGCAACGATATCGCGTAATGTCGTTGTGGATGCCGCCGGTTCGCTCTTGTACTGAGGTGCCCTCTGGGAAATGTACTTCCCCTCTTGGACAGCATCTGCCATGACCCGGCACATCAACCTAGCAGATCTGATGGCATCATCATTACCGGGGATCACGTAATCTATGACATCTGGGTCACAGTTGGTATCGACAACGGCAATAACGGGCATCCGTAGCTTCTTGGCTTCTACTACCGCTATGTGCTCTTTTTTCGTATCGATCACAAAAATGGCGTCAGGCAATTTTGTTAGGCGGCGTATGCCTCCCAGGTTACGCTCCAGTTTCTCCAATTCTCGAGATAAAAGAAGAGCTTCCTTTTTCGGCATGGCTTCGAATTCGCCGGATCTTTTGGCTAATTCGAGCTCGCTCATTTTTCTGACGCGACCGAGAATAGTTTCAAAATTTGTCAACATCCCACCCAGCCAACGCTGATTGATGTAGGGCATGCCGCAATATGTGGCATATTCGGCAACCGGATCTTGTGCCTGCTTTTTTGTTCCGACGAACAAAATGGTTCCGCCTTTGGCAACAGTATCGCGTACGAAGCTGTAAGCCACTTCCAAGCGTTCCAAGGTTTGGTATAGATCGATGATGTATACGCCGTTACTCTCACCGTATAGAAAGCGCTTCATCTTTGGATTCCAGCGCCTTGTTTGATGTCCGAAATGAACTCCTGATTCCAGAAGTTGCTTCATACTTACGACTGCCATAATATATATTCCTCCCAGCGGTTTCAATCATCCGACCAGCACGCCAAAATGGCGACCGTGGGCTTGATCGGATTAGTTTTTAATTTACCGTTGCGTAGCTTCTATTTATTTTCCAAGATAAAAGTCCATGCAAGCCATCACATGTTAGCAAAGATTACCACCCGGTCTGAGTAGTAATAGAAAATTCCCGGGTTTGATTTAAGATGTAACCCCTAACCCTCGCCATATAGGCTATATGTCGCTTCCCTGATTTCGCCTTGCGCTGTAAGTTTTAGATCGCCGGAACAAAAAATACAATGATTTATTCGATTTGGCAACAAGATTTCGCAACAGACAAATTCTCATCCTGCCGCATAGATACTCTAAATAATTGATAAAAATTACTTAGCTCGCGGATGAAAGTCCTTATAGGCTGCCAGCAACCGCTCTTTGGAAACATGGGTATAAATTTGAGTTGTACCTAAATTAGCATGTCCGAGCAGCTCCTGGACAACCCTGAGATCGGCTCCGTTATCAAGTAGGTGGGTGGCAAAACTGTGCCTGAGCATATGAGGATGCACGGGCCTCTCCGTACGCTTGTTCAACAACCTATAAATGTCTCGAGGCTGAAGTCTGTTACCTACAAAGTTGAAAAACAGAGCATCTTCACGGAAACTTGTGCGCACTCTGATCTTTGAACCATTCATGGAACCCTGATTGGCAGCCTCCTGATGGGCTTTTTTATTTTCCTCACGCTTAGATTGAGCCGCTTTCAGCCACGCCCCCCTCCCGTTTTGATCACCCAGGTAGATATCGAGAGCTTCTAAACTGGCTCTCGAGAGTGGCAACTTACGCTCTTTGGATCCCTTTCCGAATACCAGCAAAGAACCTTCAGAAAAGTCGATGCTTGACAGATTGAGCGCGCAACATTCACCGACACGAAGACCGGAGCCGTAGATAATTTCCAGTACCGCATCATCGCGGAGCTTAGACATGGCGAACTTCCTATTTTTGGACGAGGTACTCGGCGACAAAGAAAGATTTTTTTCTTGAGGAATTCGCTTTAGGCTATACCGGTCGACATTTATTTGCTTTCCAACTGCCTTCTCTGCTCTCTTCGACGGCTCTCCTTCTAAAATTGCAGAAACCGTAGCTGCGTCAAGGACATCCGGTAAATGTCCATTTTTTAAAGTAACGTTAAGCGAGACTGTCGGATTTTCTTGCACAAAATCGTTTCGTCTGGCCCAGTGAAAATAATTACGAAGTGCCGAGGACTTTCTGGCAATAGTTGACGATGCATAACGGCGGGTATTCAAATTAGCCAGATAGCGCCTGATCAGAATCCTTGTTACATTCACGGGAGAATCTATACCCGCTCTGTGGGCAAAAACTACAAATCCCTCCATGTCTTTTAAATAGGCGCGCGCCGTATTAGCCGTCTCACCGGCTAAATATTTTTTATAGCTGTCCAGCTTCCAATCATCCATTTACATGTTTAACTTTAGTATAAGCACGTACATTTCATGTTTCTGTGCGACAATATATACTATGGCCACTAATTTACTGATAGTCGAAGACGACGAAAGAATCCGCACCTCCATGCGTCTTTCGCTTGAAGACGAAGGAAACGAGATATCAGAAGCCGAAAGCGGTGAACGTGCGATCGATATTTTTACCGCATCCAACATAGTTTTTGATCTTGTCATAATCGATATTATGCTGCCCGGTATGAACGGGTTTGAATGTTGCAGGGAGATCAGAAAGCGAAGTGCCGTTCCAATCATCATGGTCACCGCCAGGGCCGATACGCACGATGTGGTAGCGGGGCTGGAAGCTGGAGCCGACGATTACGTGACAAAGCCGTTCGAGCCAAAAGAACTTTCCGCCAGGATCAGGGCTCTTTTGAGACGTTCCAGAGTCAATGAGGGAGATACCGGCACGATTACCGTTGGCAACATCGAAATATTGCCGGAGGCCGGAGAAGTGAGGAGAAACGGAGAAGAAATTCATTTGACGCGTACAGAGTTTCTCTTATTGTGTGAACTTGCCACCAACCCGGGCAAAGTTCTCTCGCGGGAACATCTTTTGGAAAAGGTTTGGAGTTACGACTACTTCGGCGATGGGAGACTGGTAGACGTTCACGTTAGGCGCCTTAGAACAAAAATTGAGCGCGATCCGGCAAACCCCGATCATGTACTGACCGTACGCGGACTTGGTTATAAACTGGTCATGTGATCACTTAGAACTATGGATGCGGAAAGTTTGAGTGGGAATTTCAAAAAGGTGAAACTCGCCATCAGCCGTCTCTTTGGCAATAAAAGACCGGCAAGGTTGCCTCCCGCCAACATCATTATTGATATCGGCGACCCCAAAAACTCTCGATTTAAAAAAGCAACCACTACCTTTTTAAAGGTATGTTACCTTTTAAAAGCCATATCCAGTCATATGCTCAGACCAAGTGGACAAAGTTACACCGAAGCATCCAATTCGACCGGAGATTCACCGGGACAACAGCTTGATTCCAAACAAGACAACTTGTTGAACGATGAAATCAAACTAGAACGGAAAAGATTCAAACAGAGCAGACTACATATACCTTTGGGACTTCAAAATAGGGTCACCTTACTATTTTCCGCCGGTACTCTTGTCCTCTCGCTATCCTTGGCAACGGTCACATATTTAACAACAAGCCACTCAATTTTAAACCAAGAGACATCATCCCTACTTTCGGTAGCATATGACAATGCTTTTACCACCAAGCGGGACTTACAGGGACCGCATCCTTACCTACCTTACACTTATTCGTCGACAAAATTAGACAGGCATATAGCCACTGCTATCCCAAACCTCTTAGATGAAATCGCCGGAGATCCGCTTACCGGTGCCGCTTCACTCGTATATGTTTCAAGTAATTGGTATCACTATCCTACTACTTTTACTTCTCATAACCTACCGCGTGGTTTACTTGCCATGGTTAAAAACGGAACACCGGCAGAACAGTACTTCACCTATCAAGGCAAGCCTCATTTGGCAATCGGCATACCTATACCCATATCGGGAGCTTTATACGTAGGGGTTTTCGATCTCAGCGATACGGCCAATACTCTCCATATCCTATTTATAACTTTACTGCTGGCCGCACTGGCAACTACTTTGGCAGGTACTATTTTAGGCCGCTGGGCAGCGGGACGAGCCTTAAAGCCTTTGGCGGCGGTATCGCGCGCAGCCGAGGATATAGCTTCCGGTAAACCTCAAACCAGACTGACGACAAACGACGTCAGCGATTTGACTATCCTGGCCTCCTCTTTCAACACTATGGTTGATAAATTACAGGAGCGTATCGAGCGCGATGCCAGATTCACTTCCGATGTCAGCCATGAGCTCAGATCACCTTTAACCACTCTGACAGCGTCACTTTCCGTTCTGGAATCACGGCGCTCTGAGCTCCCGGAGCGCTCACAACAAGCTCTTGATCTACTCTCAAGCGAAGTAAAAAGATTTCAAAGAATGGTTAGTGACCTACTTGAGATATCCAAAATGGACGCCGGCGCTGCGGAATTGGTTTGTGACGAAATAGAAATTGACGAATTGGTCACGAGAGCGGTGAATTCTTTTTCCAACAACAAAGTCCGCGTAGTCGTCGATGAAAAGGCGCGACACTTGCGTATTATGGCGGAAAAACGAAGAATCGAACGGGTTATCGCCAATCTGTTGGAAAATGCGGACCGCTATGGGGGTGGAGCGACAAAAGTTGGTGTGGACGTAAAAGACAACTTTGTCCGAGTCAGCGTCGAAGACAACGGACCCGGTATTGCTCCACAAGATAAGCAACGTATTTTTGAACGCTTCAGCAGGGGTTCTCAAGGAGCGGGAAACAGGGGGACGACAAGCGGTACCGGATTAGGTCTATCCCTATCTCAAGAACACATCAGACTCCATAAAGGACGTATCTTTGTTACCGACAGAGAAGGTGGTGGTGCATGTTTCGTCTTTGAAATACCGATCAGTGACGAATCTTTGGATAACCACACATCATGGCGGGGAAAAAAGAGAAAGCGTGATAAGGCATGACCTATCGCCGGAAGCTGTATAAAATAATAAGCGACTCTAAAATATTTGTTCTCTTGACCCTAGCCACAGCCACCGTTATACTCAGCTCTTGCGGAATACCTCCCAACTCCCCTCCCACGCCTCTATCGGTACGGGAAATTCCCTTTGGCTTGGAAACCGGACCAGAGACTGCCGTTCCAACCCCAAAAACCCCTGTCGGTAAAAAGGGGCCGGCGGGATTGATCTTTTATATATACTTCATTGACAATGGTCTGTTAACGCCTGTCACGAGGAGTACGGAGAATCCAAGCCCAGCTATAGCTTTAAAAGAATTGGAATTGGGACCTACCATTACGGAAGAGGGTAATAATATAACAACGGCACTACAGCTTGACCCACAGCCCAATCTATCGTTAAAGATAACCGGTGGAAATGATCCCATAGCTACGGTGGGACTCGACACTCCGACGGCCAGTTCTTCCCCTATCTATTTATACGAGGAACTTGGGCAGATAGTGTGGACACTGACTCAGTTCTGCAACATAACGGCGGTAAAGTTTACCTACGGAGGAAAGCCTTTCCCCGCTTATCTACCGAATGGGACGGACCCTACAGACCCCGTCAACAGGATTGATTACTTGGAGATTGTTCCCAACCAACTGGCAGTCAATATAAAGCATTTTTCCTGTATATCACCTACATCTGCAAAAAATACCAATACCACACGCCGGCATAAAATCGTCAGTAAGTAAAAAATAAGAATTCCTTTACCCTAAAGAGGCACCTGTAAAAAGTCACGTGCCGTTCGCCGTGAAAATCCGTCTCGATAGATATCAGCTGTATGCCAACTAAGCCGGGGCTAAAGCATCAGAAGGGCTTTGATCTCCCAAATGTATGAGACGGGCATCTGCCCAAAGACGTTCCAGCCCATATATTGATCTTGCTTCGTTACTAAAAATATGCACTATGAAACTGCCGTAGTCTAAAAGAACCCACTCCAATTGCCCAAGACCTTCGACTTGTTTAGGAGGACGGCCACCGGATAATTTAACCTGCCTGTTCACTTCATCTACGATTGCCTTGATCTGCCTGGAATTGGCACCGCTGGAAACCACAAAATAGTCTGTCAGAGTTAAAAGATCCTGTACGTCAAGAATTATGGTTCTCTCATCGGTTTTTTGAAGGGCAGCCTGGGCGGCAACCATAGCGAGCTCAAGACTCAAGATGCCACCTTGTAACGTACGACAGATAGATTGGCCGGTGATTTTATAATGCAGGCAGGATCGTTTGTATTCTCTAATTCAAATACTAAATAATGTGGTTTTGCCAGCAATAATCCCCTGCCTTTTCATATATGTATACCATTAACAATACAGCCTATTGGCGATAATAATGTCGATTACGCTTGGCGGCACTAAAAAATCCAATGATTTTTTATTCCTCACCCTCTCCCTTATCATCGACGAAGAGATATAAAGAGCCGGTATAGCCATAGAGCTTGCCCGCCAGCCAAGTAAATTACCGGCAAGTTTTTCTTCCTCCATACAGGAATGACAGGATAACGATCCATCCACATGCTCGCTGGGACGGCTGATGACAACTAACTGAACATCTTTTTGAAATTCTTCTACGCGCTCCCACGTACTTAGCTCAGACGCAACGTCTGCCCCAACCAGCAAATATATTTCGTCTGGTAAGTACATCTTTTTCACGGCAGATACTGTATCTGCCGTATAAGAAAGTCCGCCTCGCTTGATTTCAATGTCACACGCGCTGATGCCGTGGATACCTTTGACGGCTTCGCTCAGCATTTTCAGACGAATTTCAGCCGGGGCTATGGTGCGCACACCTATCTTTTGCCAAGGTTGATTGGCAACAACCATCAATACCTTGTCCAGTACAAGTTCATCTCTGGCATTCACAGCCGCCACCAAGTGTCCTATATGAACCGGGTCAAATGTGCCGCCTAAAATTCCTATTCGCAAATATCCCTCTTGCTTTACGCTATGTATTACACGAATTAATACTCTATTACCAAATACAGATTAAATTAATGGCTTTTAGTTATATGTAGCGTCGAGATACTTCCAGGCACAAAAATTATAAAGAGCGAACAATATTTGCAGCGATTGTTTTGTGTAAGAGGCTCCGATACCTATAGAATAAAGTATTGAGAACAAAAACTCAGTAATTTTATTAAAAAATAGCGCTTTAATAGTCTTGATAGAGCAATTACCGTTATGGAGAATATCGACATGCCGACAACTACAAAGTGGCACCCGGCTAGTTGGAAGACAAAGACTGTCCATCAGGACCCAGGATGGCCGGATCAAGATGCTCTGACCGAAGTTGTCGGACAGCTTAGACAGCTACCCCCTCTGGTTTTTGCCGGTGAGGCTTTAAGATTAAAGAGTTTGTTGTCACAAGTAGCTAAAGGTAGGGCCTTTATTCTACAGGCCGGTGACTGCTCCGAATCGTTTGCGGAACTTTCGGCGGACATGATCAGGGATAAACTAAAAGTCATTTTACAGATGGCAGTCATCCTCACTTACGGAGCCGGTGTTCCTGTTATCAAAGTCGGACGTATCGCCGGACAATTTGCCAAACCAAGATCTTCTGCTACCGAAAAAATTGGCGGTGTGGAAATGCCTTCTTTCCGCGGGCACATGGTCAACGACGACATACCGATTCCGTCGCAAAGAATTCCCGATCCGAAAAGAATGATAACTGCCTATCACCACGCTGCATCCACGCTCAACTTACTTAGAGCATTCACCAAAGGCGGCTTTGCCGACCTCTCCAAAGTCCACATGTGGAACCAAGAATTTGTAGCGGCAAGTGCGGAGGGAAGGCGCTATGATGCCATAGCGGAAGAGATAGACCGAGCCTTGAGATTCATGCGCGCTTGCGGAGTAGATTTATCCGAAGGTGCCCCCATCCATCAGGTGGATCTATTTACCAGCCACGAAGCCCTCCTTCTTGACTATGAAGAGGCTATGACCAGGATTGACTCCATATCTGGTCTTTATTTTGACTGCTCCGCACATATGTTGTGGATAGGAGAGCGAACGCGTCAAATAGACGGGGCACATATTGAATTTTTATCAGGTATCCAAAATCCCATAGGCTTAAAACTCGGGCCGACAGCCGATGCAGACGAGCTGGTCAATATCTGCAATATCCTCGATCCGAATTGTGAACCAGGTCGTCTGACTCTGATAGCCCGTATGGGGGTTAACAAAGTCACATCGGTATTACCGCAACTCGTCAAGGCTGTCCAGGAATCCGGACACAAAGTAGTTTGGGAATGTGACCCCATGCACGGTAATACTTTTACGGCTGAAGGAGGAAGGAAGACCAGACATTTTGACGACGTATTGGGCGAAATCAGAGGGTTTTTTGCCGTCCACCGTCAAATGGGTACCTGGCCGGGTGGAGTCCATGTCGAATTAACGGGTGACGATGTAACCGAATGCCTGGGAGGCGCCGAAGACATCCTCGAAGAACAACTTCCTCTCAGATATACAACGACTTGCGATCCCCGCCTTAACGCCAAACAGTCCATAGATCTTGCCTTTAGGGTAGCTGAGTTGCTTCGTAGCTAATGCGCGCTGCTTGGTTAAAAGCAATTACTCAAAAGTATAAATTACTCAAAAATTTCAAATTTGCATCTCATCGACGCTTTATCACAGTCCTGGGTACGGTAGCTGTTTTAGGATCATTACTACTTACAACCGATATAGTCTCGTATAATTTGAGCAATACAATAATGGCTTCTACTCTCTCCTATGCCATAAGCAACACGATGCTTGGTTGCTCTGCTACTTCTACCACCACGACGACGTTGACCCCGACTACCACGACGACGATAGCGCCTACTACCACGACTTCTGCTACTTCTACCACCACGACGACGTTGACCCCGACTACCACGACGACGATAGCGCCTACTACCACGACTTCTGCTACTTCTACCACCACGACGACGTTGACCCCGACTACCACGACGACGATAGCGCCTACTACCACGACTTCTGCTACTTCTACCACCACGACGACGATAGCGCCTACTACCACGACCTCTGCTACTTCTACCACCACGACGACGTTGACCCCGACTACCACGACGACGATAGCGCCTACTACCACGACGACGCTTTTGATCCCGCCCCCGACGCCGGGTGAGAGTGCAGCTTATGCCCTTATCGAAGCAGACGGTGGTTTCGTCTCCTTCGGAGGTGCCAGCTACTTCGGGTCATTGCTCAATAAACACATGCCGCCAAACATCGTTGCCGGAGAAGCAACTACTTCCGGTAAGGGATACTGGATGGTAAATTCAAGCGGCAAGGTATTTACCTTCGGTAATGCCAAGGTATTTGGAGCAAAGACGCACATCAAAACCACTAAAAGCCGTGAGGTATCTGTCACGTCTTTTTCTTCTACAAAAACAAACAGAGGCTATTGGTTACTAAAGGCCAACGGCGGCGTTATGAACTTCGGGGACGCCAGCTTCTGCGGTTCCGCTGTCCACAACAGAAAAATCGGAAGAGCTGTGGCGCTAGTCGGCGATCCCATGAGTACAGGCTATTGGATAGCTACATCTAAGGGGCGCGTATTCGCTTTTGGTACGGCGCTTCCCTACGGAAACGCTGCTCTTCCCAACAAAAATCCCTTGGTGGCTATGGCTACCACGCCAGATGGCAAGGGATATGTTTTACTTACCAAACAAGGTAATGTACTCAGCTTTGGCAACGCTCATTTTTACGGTTCGCCTGTCCATCTGAAAATAAATCAAAACTTTGTATCGATAGCGGAGACACCCGATGGCCGCGGATATTGGGTCACGACAGCCAGAGGTAAGGTATTAAACTATGGAGACGCCAGATTCTGGGGATCACTGACACACGTCAAAATAACGGGATACACAAAAGTGGTCGCCATTATAAGAGATACGGTAACTTCGCCTATAAACGTCAACATACCAAAAGGTATTTTTGGATATGACGTCAGCAATTTTCAATGCAAATCACCAGGTAGCCACCTAAGGACAACCCGCCTCCCTAACTCAACAGGCATAGTTATAATCGAAGCGGCCGGGTGGCTTGACTCGGCATACAACTCATGTATACAGTCAGAAGTTGCTTGGGCCAGAAAAGTTGCCAAATTCCACCTAGAGCCTTACAGTCTATACATCTTCCTCAACTCGCCGGGGGACTCGCGTAAAGCATTTTCTCTTGAGCGAGACGGCCCGGCCGGGATCTGTGCCGACTTAAGCCCCATTACGAATAAATTGGCCTGCGATGCGTACAACTATGGATACAACGGAGCTAGACGTGTCTTTTTCTTTACCAAAAGACGGCATGTGGCTTCCAGACTGTGGTGGCTCGATATAGAGAACGACTTCTTGTCATCCTCTATATATTCGGACTTTTCACAAGGAAATTACTGGTCAGATTCGACTTCTTTAAATGCCCAAGTGATGCAGGGAGCATTAGATGCTCTTCGTCAGCAACACGTGACGGTCGGAATATACTCAACCAGTATTCAATACAATGACATAACAGGCGGATACGCACCGAGCGGGCCGCGAACCCCATTGTGGGTTGCCGGAGCACCTTGGACATCTCCGCCATATAATAAATCGGGTTTGCCAAAACCTACGACACTTGGAAAGTGGTGCGGAGGACTGGCATACTATCACAGCCCCCATGCGACCGAACTCTTTGCCGAAGGAAAACCCGCTATCTTGCAAGAAACTCCCGGAAACGAAACTTCACCGTTCAACCTTGATCCAGACTTTACCTGCTGACAGGTAATAAGAATAGAGAATTTCTACAGCAGATGAGCAGCATCATTATAACGCTGCAGTTCCCACCTCGAACCGGTTGCATTCCATTCGGTTACAGAAGTATGTCTGGGATGGAAAATGGCCATGTTGTCTGTATTTTTTATACCCAAAAGTCTGATCAAAGAAGATTCTATGACGCCTCCGTGAGATACTATAACCACTTTGTCGCCTCGATGCTTTGCCTCAATATCATGTAGAATACTTTCGACTCTGTCAAGAAAATCACTGTAGCTTTCACCTCCTGGAGCAAGCGGCTGCTCCATATTTTTACCTTCCATAAAATTGCCGCTATAGCGCTCTTTATACTCCGCCCAAGACAGACCATCTGCTTCCCCGGGGTGCCTCTCGCAAAGAGAGCACGTCTTTATCAAGAGCAGATTATTTAAAACTCCGCTCAATACCTCAGCCGTTTCGATGGCTCTCGGCAAAATACTTGTATAGATGGCGACAGCATCATCAAATTCACCTGTCTTGGCTATACGGGCGGCAAGCAATTCGGCCTGCTCCAACCCTTGGCTTGTAAGGCCTTCACAGCCCTCGTGGCCACCTATAATCTCTTTGACATTGACAACAGCTTCACCGTGACGGATCAGAATAATCTTGGTGCCCGACAACAGTGAATTCATCAATTCTCACCTAAGTTTTCTTTTTATAAAATTAATCGACATAAGAGCTGCACAGCTAATTATAGCTGCCGGATGTTCTCTGTATGCATAATGGCTCTTCAAAGAGAATATTGTGAAAAATTTACTTCAAATTCTACAAATTATCTATCTTATTTGTAGATAGAATCAGTGTCATCAACAAGAGAATTTAGCTGTTCCAAATATCTGGATAAACTATTTGGAACTTCTTTGAAACTTTTGACTGAAAAATAATCCAGGTGAAATGCTGTTTATTATCAGGAGGCTAAGAAATGCTCATTACCACGGCAAATGAATTCCCAGGTTATCAAATTACGGAAGTTTTAGGAGAAGTATTCGGATTGACGATTAGAAGTAGAAATGTAGTTTCACAATTCGGTGCGGGCCTTAAATCTCTCGTCGGCGGAGAACTTCAAGGTATGACCAAGAACCTGGTCGAAAGCCGCAACATTGCTATGGGCAGGATGCAAGAAGAGGCCGTAGCAAAAGGAGGTAACGCTATAGTAGCCATGCGTTTTGATACCTCCGATATGGGTACGAATTGGACAGAAATTTGTGCATACGGTACTGCGGTAACAATAGTTAAATTGTAAGAGTATTTAGGGTAAATTTTTATCATCGGAAAATTATCTGCCACATCGTGTGGCTGACTCTTTATACCTGTTTTTTAGAATACTTAGCTACCCGATAGATAAGAACCGAGTCCTGAAGTAAATATTTTTTATCTAAACAAAAGCTTTCTGTAAAATATTTTTCTTCTTGTGAAGATATCTAACCGAAAATACTTATGCTTTAGCGAACCATTTTACCGGCACGCTGGTTACAACATATACCACGATTACCGCAAATCAAAGATACGCCTTGAGGGTAATTTAATTCCGGCGATAAGCAGAAGTGGCATAAATTCGAGGTCTTACAATTGCTCTTGGTAAACGGCTTACCTGCCTTTACAAAATGGAGCAGTTCGTTAAAAATTCAAGTAATCCGTAGCGATAAACTGTCACGCTCGATACTTGAGCTGGTCTATCGATTTCTCTGACTGAAACCAACAGTACGGCATAGACGTGCAAGAAATATCGATGATGGCTCTCTTTTGACAACATAGATCAGGCGATAGTCTGTCTTGTAACTTCCAGCGAGCCAGTCTAATAGTATTGACAACATCGAATGCGATGCTCAACTTGAGCATAAGTCGCTTGATAGATCGCTCTATGGTTCCAAAGCAGAGCTTTAAGTCATCTAGAGAAAGAACTGTCACTAATCACTTATAGCTTGGAATCTACTCACCGCGGCAGGGGTAGTCAGCTTTGCCATAAAGAAAAACCGCTGCATCTACACAAGCGTGATCATTCGTCACATCAAAAGCGGTCATGACTACGATTTCTAGACAGTCAATGCCCGTGATATCTCCTAGTGCATCTTTACTCGACCCCGTTCGAACGGGTCGACACTGATAAGGAGTGGTCGTTTGATTCGCACACTGACACCTTGTGGGGGCGGAGGGACTCGAACCCTCACTGGAGGCATTTTAAGTGCCCTGCCTCTGCCGATTGGGCTACGCCCCCTTTGGATGTGGCATTACTTCGATATCCAATGTACACCAAACATCAGTAAGACTATCTTTAATATATCAATATCTCAGGTAACATATCGCTTGTTGCCATAATCTCTGATACCGATATCAATATTTGTCAATACCGCATAACACTTTTATATGGTCAATCTATATTATGCACCTTCACAAAATATAGCCGGCTAAGATGTGCCGTCATCTTTTAACATATGAGCAACGGTTTCGGCAACGGCACCTTCTATCGGACCCGCTTCACCGTATCGTCCCAAGTGAGTATCCCAAAAATTCAACATGTCTTCCTCGGCCCCCTTTTCCAAATGAGAAAGGTTGTCAAATACCATAGTAGCCTTATCTTCCCGTTCGTACTCAGGCCAGTTATCCAATATATCGCAGGAAGGATCGCCGGTCGAAGCAAAAGATACCCACGCACTTTGAAGCTGATCGGCAATAAGTCTTACCTCTTCTCCTTGTCCGGAAAACAAACCGACAATAGGGTGCCCCGTTGTGGCAAACACAAACGGCAATTCAATGCCGTGGCAAGCCCCCAAAGCTCCGTTCATAAAAGGAGAACCTTTGTCGAAACGGTATCTGAAGGCTCTGCCGCCCGCAAGATTGTGAGCTATTGCCAATCTTGAAATCGGGACGGTAAAGATCCAGTCAGTTCCTATCCGCTCTAGGATACGCCTCGGAGACTGAAGGGCTTTTTCCTTGGCAATCTCCAAGTAAAAGTCCACGACTTCCTTGGCATCCAGCCTTTGTCTGTCTATGCCGGCAGCTCTTAAATAACTGTCGACCATCATGGTCACGTCTTCTAAAGAAAAATTATCAAGACCGGGAACTGATAGGGCAAACAATCTGAATTCGTCTCTGTTTGTCCCGACCAAAATATCTATGTCTTTGCCTGCGCCCGAAGCTATCTGCGAGGCCGGGTGCTGAGGCAAAAACAAACCGTCAACGACGGGCTGAAAAGGCATCCCTACGCCTTCGTCTATACTTGCCACAATTTCCGCCTGTGCCCGAAGAAGTTCCGCTGTCGTGAACTTACAAAAACCTTCTTTGTCCACTTCTTTCATCCCAAGCCCTGCTGCCATTTTTTCAGCCACTTTTACAGCTGCCTGTTCCGTGGATGCCAAAGGAGCACCACTTTGAGCGATCAATCTCTTAAAAAGTGGCTTGCCTGACGAACCGACAGGAGCTTTGGTGTGATTTGGAGACGGTACACCGGAAAGAAATGCGGCAGAAGTAAATAGAATGCCCGGCTCCGTACCGATCAAATCCACCGCACTCATCGATCCGGCTGATTGACCAAAAACAGTTATATTATCGCCGTCGCCACCAAAACAAGAGATGTTTGTCTGGATGAAATCCAGTGCGGCAATTTGGTCGGCCAATCCGAAATTACCCCAAAGCCCGGTCGATTCGTCAACCAAAGCCGGATGAGCCATGAAGCCGAGCGCACCCAGGCGATAAGCAATGCTGACTACTACCACGCCGCGGCGCGCCAAATTAGCGCCGTTATACATCAACTGGGAGGGACTGCCGGTCAGGAATGCCCCACCGTGTATAAAACACATAACCGGGTGTTTGGCATCTGAAATGCCCGGACTCCATATATTGAGAAAAAGACAATTCTCTTCGTTTTCCTGGGGATCTCCAGGTAAATAACTAACTATCCCGGATCGTATCTGAGCAGAAGCAGGAGCAAATTTATCGGCAACCAAAACCCCGCTCCAAGGCTCAAGGGCTTTTGGAGCGGACCACCTATCCGGGCCTATAGGGGGTTTGGCATAAGGAATACCGAGGAAGTGAAATATTTCATCTTTGTAAAACCCTTCCAGCTTTCCGACCGCCGTTTCGACAACAGTATCTACCACAAAACCTCCATCAGCTTTTATAGAGTCCTATAGCCTATATAGATGATATCCAAAAATAGTCTAGGCTCCTAAGAGCTACTATGCAAACCGCTGCCTTCTACAGCTGTTTAAACAGATTACTTTGCGATACAAGCCCAGAACAAGAAACCGGCTTTCAAATTTTAGAGTTTATATAAAATATATTTATATAAATGTGTCAATAATTGTCACCATGTAAAGTATGGATAATAATAAATGGCTTAATATTTTAATACAGGATGCACATAAAAGCTAACTATGCCCTTTTGTCGATAGAACTTATTCCGATTGTAATAATGCAAAATCTTACTTTTGGAGGCATCTAGAGACGAATTGCTGCCGTTTGCATTGATAACAGGAGTATAAAATACACTTTTTAGTATAATAACGATAGATTATAAGGGTAAATAATAGATATGTGACAGAAATAGTGCTATGAATACCAGTACGGATGGTTATGATTAACAACGGACTTTATAATTAAAACAGCGTGCGAAATAAACTTTTTCCGGTAGAACTACAGAAAAATAATCGATATGAATATAAAAAATTTATTTCCTACTACGATAAAGAGAGGTGTTCAAAAGCAACACCTCATGATCTTGATCATAGTTATATCGGGATTTATATCAATCTTGTTCCCTTTTGTACAGGTAGAGGCGGGAACTCATTTTACTAAAAGAACTTACCAAAATAGCGGCTCTACAAACTCCGGCTTATCTCTTACAAAACAAAAGATTGCCCAGGCCCAGAGGCAATTATCTTCAATAGAAAATACGATCTCCAAAGACTCCGTTACACTTCAAATCGCATCCGAGCGTTACGATACCGCCCAGGCCACTCTACTTATCGCCGGCAAAAAGCTTAAGTCTTCGGCCTTGGCCCTAAAAAAGGCACAAAAGGCTGCGGCTGCGGCCAAAGTAAGAGTACGACTGGCCGCCATAGAGGCTTACGTGGAACAAGACATATCGGAAGCACAATTCGCGGCAATCCTAACCGGATCCCTTGACAATATGGGATCGATAGAAGCATATACAAATTTGGCGGCTGGGACATTATCAAGAGCCGTTTCAACTTTAGACAAGGCGGAACACACTTTAAACAAAGACGTTTTAACGGAAAAGCAATCGGTCAGAGAGGATCGCGTGGCTCTTCAGAACGCTTCGACTGCCAAAATACAAGCCGATCAAGCCAGCAAAACAGCCACTTTGGCTCTTTCTAAAATCAAAAGCCATATAGCCGATTTAATCGCCAGACAAGAAGCACAGGCAGCAGCGCTGGCAGCCGCCAAAGCCAGAGCCGAGGAATTGGCTGCCGAGCGGGCCAGAAAACTCGCTTTGAAAGAAGAGCGCATTCAAATTAGAAAACAACGGGCTCAAGCCAGACTACTTGCGGAAGAGGAAAATAAGCAGGCACAGATAGACGCTGCAAATGCGGAAAGTTCCCAGGCGGCCGCTCAGGGAGATGCCAGCATTGCCTTACAGGTAAGCTCTGCCCTACCAAATGCCACCACCTCGGCTTACGCCAGCTCAGCCTCTCAGTCCGCAGCCACGGTATCTTCTCTCGGGGAACCTTTACTCGTCTTGGGTGGTACAAATCCACAAGGCAATATCGCCGTAACGGCAGCCGAATCCTACATCGGGGTTCCCTATGTATGGGGAGGTGCCTCACGATCTGGGCTTGACTGTTCCGGACTTACCATGTTAGCTTGGCAGGCGGCCGGGGTGTCTCTTCTGCACAGTGCTTGGTATCAATATCTGGTATCAAAGCCGGTACAACTTGATAATCTAGAACCGGGAGATTTGCTCTTTTATTACTTTCCTCATGACGGTACAACCGACCCGGTCAGTCACGTGGCTATGTACATAGGATCGGGCCCATACGGGACTCAAACCATTCTTCAAGCACCGGAACCAGGCATGACCGTTTCTTATGCACCGATGTATTACATAGGCTTAGTCGGAGCGGGTCGGCCTTGAGGCATCCGGAGATTTTCAGCAGAACTATTCAATCCATCTGTTGATATAGTCGCTTCTTTTCTCCCACCACTC
>JAJZMK010000078.1 GCA_021798275.1 Actinomycetes bacterium
CATAAACGTATACATACAGCTTTAAAGATGAGTCCTGCAGCTTATGCTGCCAACTTAAATTAATAGAGATAAGTTGTCTACAATTTGGGGAGCTTGACACCTCTCTGATAGTTCAAACTGAGACGATAATCTGCTGTGTCAACTAGCTTGACAGAGGATGGGGAATGGCATTGTCCTACAACAAACCTCGTCAAATGCCTGAGGGTATCCTGAATTCTAAATCTTAAACGAACACCTACTGTCGTGTCTCGTAAATAGTCGGCGATTGTGGTAGGCATATTGGTATGCGAGCACCCAGTCCTGCTTTGGAAATGTCTGCGGCCCAGCGGGAGGTATTGGAGGTGTTGTCTAAGTCGGCGACGGCTCCGCATCGGGAGGTGGTTCAGGCCCGAGCGCTGTTGTTGGCCGGTGATGGGCTGGCCAACACGGCGATCGCCGCACGGGTGGGGGTATCTCCAGCAAGCGTGACCGCGTGGCGGCAGCGTTTCGCTACCGAGGGACTGGCCAAGCTGTGCGAGGTACGCGAGGGACGGGGGCGCAAGGCGTCGATCCCGGCTGAGAAGATCGACGAGATCGTCCGTTTGACCCAGCACAAAAAGCCGGCCGGCCAGACGCATTGGAGTTGCCGGACGATGGCCAAAGTAGCCGGGGTGAGCCCGGCCACGGTGCAGCGGATCTGGTCGGCTCGGGATTTGAAGCCGCACCTGGTCCACACGTTCAAGCTGTCGAATGACAAGCGGTTCGAAGAAAATCTCGTCGACGTGGTTGGCGTCTACTTGAACACGCAGGACAAAGCGGTGGTGTTGTGCATGGACGAGAAAAGCCAGATCCAAGCGCTTGATCGGACCCAGCCGTCGCTGCCTTTAAAGAAAGGCCGGGCCGGGATCATGACTCATGACTACAAGCATCACGGCACCACCACCTTGTTAGCCGCTCTGAACGTTCTCACCGGCGAAGTGATCGGCCAGTGCATACCCAAACACCGAAACGGCGAGTTCTTGAAGTTTCTGCGCACTATTGACCGCCAGGTCCCCAAAGACCTTCAGATCCACATGATCTTGGACAGCTACGGCACCCACAACCACGACAATGTCAAGGCCTGGCTGGAAAAGCATCCCCGTTTCCATCTGCACTTCATCCCCACCTCCAGTTCCTGGCTGAACATGGTCGAACGGTGGTTCCGTGAGCTGACCGATAAGGCCATCCGCCGCGGCGTATTCAAATCAGTACCTGACCTGATCGCCGCTATAGAAGCCTTCCTCGAAGCCAACAATAATGACCCCAAGCCCTTCGTGTGGACAGCCACCACCGAAGAGATACCGGCAAAAGTCCGACGCGGCAGAGTCGCTCTCAAGACAATCGCCAGCTAACCAACCAAAACTGATACACTACACTAGCAAGAGCTATAGCAGCGCATATTTATAATTATTTGGTCAAAGTTTGAGCTTTATTAAATAATCGTTTGTGGAGGGATACATAGTGGCGAGACAAAACTGGACAAGAGACCAAAGCATTCTGGCTTTATATTTGTATTGCCAGATCCCTTGCGGGCAAATACGCAGAACACATGAACAGATTATAGAAACTGCTCATTTAATTGGCAGATCGCCTGGAGCATTAGCGATGAAAATGTGGAATTTTGCACGTTTCGATACGGAGTTACAAAGCCGAGGCGTCGCTGGATTATCTCATGGGTCTCGCTTAGACGAGGAAACCTGGATGGAATTTGCCTCGGATTTCAGTCGGTTGTCTTATGATGCGGCTCATATCTTATCTACCCTCAAAAAGCAAGAAATGGATTCCTTTGTGGATTTAGCGGATCTGCCTAATATCCCATTAGGCGATACCAGAAATCAGATTGTAAAAGCGCGTATAAACCAAACATTTTTTAGGAAAGCATTATTATCTTCGTTCAACAATACATGCTGCGTAACAGAATTACAGGTTTCCGATCTGCTTATTGCAAGCCATATTAAGCCTTGGAGCGTTTGCAATGAATCCGAAAAGACTGATCCGCGAAACGGCTTATTATTAAATGTGTTTCATGACAAAGCATTTGATCTTGGCTATTTTACAATTAATAGCGAGTTTGAAATAATAGTTTCTTCAAAAGTTGAGACTTGTCTCAATAATAAATTATGTAATGAATGGCTGAAACCCCTAAGTGGCAAGGAAATAAAAAGACCGGAAAAATTTCCCCCAGGAAATGAATTCATTGAATATCACAACGATGTTGTTTTTATAAAATAGTTTTAAAGAACTGGGATTTGGGTTCAGGGGTGGAGTGGCTCAGGGATCTAGACACGAAACAAGTGACTGCGCCAAGGTGCAGGGTTCTCATACGGACACTTTGGTGGGCACTAGAGGACTCGAACCTCCGACCTCAGCCGTGTGAAGGCTGCGCTCTAACCAACTGAGCTAAATGCCCGATTTGATAACTTTACCTCAAATATATCAGCAATTTTCCAACACGGTTAATACATAACAGGAATCACCCTCTTGGCCCAGCCCGGCACTTGGACTTTTTTGCCAACAGTATAAAGCAAATCGCTTCCGATAGACGAAATTGCCTGTTGCATGGATACAAGTGGTGGAAATCAAATGAAAACGCAAGACTTTACAACCCAATCATTTCCGCTCTGTTAAATTTGCATATTCCCACAATCGTAAGTATTTTTAGCAACTAACCTAATAAGAGTGGCAAAAGAAAATGAAGTTACAAATTCCGATTCCGTCGATACATCCGATCGGACGCATATCTCGTTTGGTGCGAGGCTGAAACAAACCGCTTACGAACTCTGGCATCAAAAACCCGGAGTAAGAGAAAAGGCACTGAAAAAAGATGCCGAACTGGCTCTGTCGGCAAAACAGCTTGTCGATGGTCTCTCCAAACAGGAAATGACTTTTGCCATGGCGGCCACCATCTTGGAACTGGCTTTTACGATTATCGGCTGGCATGTGGATCAGAATTCAAAACAGGAAATCTACCGCAGAGTGGCGGACTCTCTCTTAATAGCCGGTCTGGTGGCAACGGGGATACTGGCTCTCGGTACCTTTTTCAAACGAAGGGCCCTGCTTGGATTCGGTGCGTTTCTGACCGGAATGGAACTTATCAGCTTCGGCAACATACTCGGAATCGTATACCTCTTTTTCGGAGGTTGGCTGATAGTGAGGGCCATGCGCAAACAGCGTCTGGACAGAGCACTCGGAAAACCGGATATGCCTATTGATAAGGGGTTTTCACGCAGGTCTTCGTCAAAACGCGGCACTGCCCAAACGGTCAGCTACAGCACCCCAAAACCGTCAAAGCGCTACACCCCGCCAAGAAAAATCAGAAAAACCGCCAAATAAGTTTGTCCTTAGAAAACCGTCGATATAAGACCGGAATGTTTTCAAAAACAGTTTTTATCTTCTTATGAGAACCAATCGGGGATCAACTGCTTGTAAATTTCAAAAACCGGCTAAAACCATGCGAATCCATGCATTTGTGTCAATTACTGCCGAGAGTGTCTTATTGGATGTAAACTAAAACAAAAAAACCATATCAAATGATAAAAGAACAACTAAAAAATAAAAAAATAGCCATTACGGGTTCCACCGGATTTTTGGGAACAGCGCTTGTGGAAAGACTGCTCCGCTCCGTTCCGGACTGCAATCTTATTCTCCTCGTGCGTCCGACCAGACGGCTTTCCGCACGACAAAGAGTCGAAAAGGAAATCCTCAAAAACGACTGTTTTGACAGACTACGAAAAGAGCTCGGTCCGCAATTTGATAGCGTCGCAAAAGCCAGAATCACGGCCGTGTCAGGCGATGTTTCGGTCGACGGATTGGGGCTTGACGAAGAAGACGGCAAAATCCTTGCCGGATGCGACATCTTCATACACTCGGCTGCTTCAGTCAGCTTTGACTCCCCTCTCGACTCCGCCGTAAACGTAAATCTTCTCGGCCCCGTCAGAGTGGCCGACACCCTGACTTCGTTATGCAAAAAACACAAAACTCCGCTACCTCACTTGGTCGCCGTATCCACCGCTTACGTCGGTGCCGGGCATCACGGGCTTTCCCCTGAGGTTTTGGTGACGGAAAGCAAACACATGTGTCTGCCGGACTGGCGGGAAGAAGTGGCCGCGGCATCAAGATTGCGCTCCGATGCGGATGCCGTCAGCAGATCCCCGGAAAACCTGGCGAAATTTACAAAAATGGCCAGAGCGGACTTGGGTGCACCCGGAAGATCTCTGCTTTCCGAAAGAGCGGAAAAGCACCGCCAAGATTTTGTGGAAGATACTTTGGTGGAACTCGGACGCAAAAGGGCACAGTCACTCGGCTGGCCGGATGCCTACGCTTACACCAAATCCCTGGGAGAAGCCGCTCTGTGTGAGACAAAAGGGGACTTAAAGGTTTCCTTTATCAGACCTTCAATCGTGGAATCGGCTCTCGAAGCTCCGTATGCCGGATGGATCCGGGGCTTCCGTATGGCAGAGCCGGTCATTATCAGCTATGCCCGCAATATGTTGAAACAATTCCCCGGGGTACCGGAAGGCGTCATAGACGTAATACCGGTAGACCTGGTTACCTCAGCCATCATCGCGATAGCCGCTTTCGGGCCGCAAGCCGAAAACAAACCCGCCGTTTACCAAGTATCGTCATCCGTGCGGCACCCATTCCGCTACGGAACACTGGTCAATCTGTGCGAAGACTACTTCACCAAAAACCCCCTCTATGACAACAAAGGTCAGTCCATAGCCGTTCCCAAGTGGACATTTCCCGGGCGGGGCAAAGTACAGGCGCAATTGTCGCAGACAGTCAACGTTTTGGAATTCGTCGAAAAAATATTCAATAAAGTGCCTTTGCGCGGCGAAATGGCTGAGTTTTCCGCAGATGTTGAGGAGAAAAGATCCCTGGCGGAAAGAGCCCTGTCTTATGTGGAACTGTACGGCTCGTACTCCGAAACCGAAGCCAGGTTCCCCATGGACAATACCGTCAAGCTCTACGAAAGCCTACCGGAAGAGGACAAAAAAGACTTTTGCTTCGACCCCCTGACGATTGACTGGCCTTATTACGTCACAAACGTACACCTGCCTTCCGTGGTAAAACACGCCAGAGCCAAAACATCTCCCGGGAAATCCGTCTCGCTTTCACGGGAAGAACGCTCCAGAAAAGTCATTCTCAACGAGGAATTCAAGCTCGCCGTATTTGACCTGGAACAAACCATCATCAACTCCAACGTCGTGGAATCCTATGCCTGGCTTGCCACACGACATCTCGAAGCCGGTCCCAAGGCACGACTTACGGTGGGACTTGTCGCCGAAGGACTTGAATTGCTCAAGATCGACAGAAGAGACCGCAGCGATTTCTTGCGCTATTTCTACAGACGTTACGAAGGGGCTCCGGTCGAACAAGTCAAGCGCGACTCTTGGGATCTGTTCAGCGATTTATTCATTACGCGCTCTTATCCCAAAGCGATAACGCGCATCAGAGAACATAAAAGACTGGGTCATAAAACCCTGCTGATCACCGGAGCTCTGGACTTTATCGTGGAACCGCTGCGTCCCCTCTTCGACGAAATCGTGGCCGTCTCGCTGGGAGAAGAGAACGGCAGATTTACCGGGGAAATGCTCACAACGCCTCCGATCGGAGAAACCAGGGCAATCCTGATGGAAGAAATGGCGGCAAAGCTTTCCCTGGATAAAGATCACATCGTGGCTTATGCCGACTCCACAAGTGACTTGCCGATGCTGGAAGCGGCGGGAATGCCCGTGGCGGTAAACCCGGAACCGAAATTGGCGGCCATGGCCAGAAAAAGAGGCTGGCCCATAGAAAGATGGCCCAGGGCACCGGGAGGGCCGAAATACCTATTGGCCGTGTCCAAAAGACGCCTCGGCCCAAATACGGTTATACCGGCTGCCCGTATCGGTGATTAGATAAATCACGACAAAATATCCGATGAAACCCATGACCGGCATGTATAAAACCAATTATCACAAATCGACAACGGAAATAAACCGCCGTTTATTCCCGCATTGCACTGGCATCCCATTTATGATTGACGGTGAGAAATTATGAAAGCTCTGCAAATAGAACTCAACGTGGCCCGCTTTGCCTCGGCAAAAGTCATCGGCTCCCTGTATGGAAAAAATAACTTTTCTCCCATTTCTCCGCTTCTCTTAAAAGACGTGGAGCCTTTACAAAAACCGGGTCGGGATTGGTACAGAGTTCAGCCCATACTGGCGGGAATTTGCGGATCAGACCTGGCTACCGTCAGAGGGGAAACCTCAGACTATTTTTCCAGAATAGTAAGTTTTCCTTTTACCCTGGGGCACGAAATAGTGGGCATCGTCAAAGACGGCGACCTGGCCGGCAAAAGAGTGGTCATAGAATCCGTGCTCAGCTGCAAAACACGCTCCGTGGAACCGATGTGCGCCCCCTGCCAGAGAGGCGACATCCAGCTTTGTGAAAATATCACCTTCGGACACATCCATCCCGGTCTGCAAACCGGTTTTTGCAAAGATACCGGCGGAGGCTGGGGAGAAGAAATGCTGGCTCACGAGTCGCAAATATACCTTGTCCCCGATGAGATGACGGACGAAGAAGCGGTTATGGTCGAACCCGCCGCCTGCGGTATTCATACGGCGCTGCGTACAGCCATCAAAGACACGGAAGATGTCGTCATACTGGGAGCAGGCACCATCGGCCTGACGACCTTGGCGGCCATAAAAAACTACCTGAACCCAAAAACGATCACGATAACTGCCAAATATCCGGTCCAAAAAGAATTTGCCGCTTCCCTTGGCGCAGATACCGTAATAGCACCGCAGGAACTTTTGCGTGCGCTCCGACGCACGACCAACTCTTTGGCCGTCCCTCCCCCGATCTCGATTGCAACCGTATTGACGAACAAATTGCTCAACAAAAAAGAGGAAGCAGCGCCGGACTCTCCCGCCCTGACTTCCGACTCGAAAATAAGGCGCGAGCGCAGTATCTCATCCAAGGCTCTTATCGGCAGACTGACAAACGGCGCCGACGTCATAGTGGACTGCATAGGCAACAACGCCTCGATAGCGCAGGCTCTTTCCGCCGTAAAACCGGGCGGGAGAATTGTGCTGGCGGGCATGCCGGGTAACGTCAAGGTGGATTTGGCTCCGCTCTGGCAAAGAGAGGTTTCTCTGATTGGCGCTTACGGATACGGAACGGAACATTTGAACGGCAAAGACCGGAGCCAAAGCACGTTTTCCATGGCGATAGACCTTGTCAAAAAAGAAAGACTGGGCCGTTTGGTATCCGCAAAATATCCTCTTGAGCGCTATAAAGAAGCCATCACCCACGCTTCTCGGGCAGGGGCCCGAGAAAGTATAAAAATAGTATTCCTCAACGATAGAAAAGACGGCATTCGGCGGGAGAATACCGATTTAGCCGACGTCAAAAGCAAAATTGAAACTGCCGCAAAAACAACGGAGCCGGTCACGACAAAGACCAAAAAGAGCAGAACCGCAAAATAGGAACCGTTTTGACCCTATGAAATTTTTCTCACAAAACCCGGTTGCCGCGTTGGGCGACTGCGCATCAGACGGAAGAAAACATACCGGGAACAGAGATTGCAACTAAAGTAAGTATTATGATACAGATATCCCAAGGAGTAAAAAGTGAGCCCCAGACCAGGCTTTGTTCTAGAAACAGATAAGTCCACCCCTCCCATTCTTTTTTGGCGGGGAGAAGAACTCTCTCTGGAAAAGTTGCCGTCCGGCTCCAGGGTTATCTATCCCCCCGAAGCTTTGCCTTCCATAAAAAACCCCAGAGAGGCTATAGCCGAGGCTCTGGACAACCCCATAGGGGACTCCAAGCCTTTGTCGGAACTGTTGTTCCCGGGGATGAAACTGACCATAGCTTTTGACGACATATCCCTGCCCTTGCCTCCCATGCAGTCTCCCGACAGCCGACAGCTTGTCATAGAAGAGGTGCTCACCAGAGCGGCAAGTGCCGGCGTGGATGACGTTGTGTTGATAGCCGCATTGGCACTGCACCGGCGCATGACGGATGACGAACTGCGCCATGCCCTCGGAGACAGGGTTTTTGATTCCTTTGCCCCATACGGTCTTTTATTGCAACACGATGCGGAAGACCATGAAAACATCACCACACTGGGAAAAACAGATCACGGCGAAACCGTGGACATGAATAAGCGGGCCGCCGACAGCGATCTCTTGGTATACGTAAATATCAATTTGGTACCCATGGACGGCGGACATAAATCCGTGGCAACCGGACTGGCCAGTTACGAAAGCATAAAATTTCATCACAACGTCAAAACAATGAGACACAGCAAATCTTTTATGGATATGCACAACTCCGAACTTCACACTTCGAACTGGCGGATGGGACGATTCATCAAAGAAAACGGGCCAAAAATCTTTCAGATTGAGACCACTTTAAATACCGATACGTTTCCCCCGCAATTCCGCTTTCTGCAAAGAAGAGAGTGGGAATGGAACTTGGCGGACAGAATCGCCTATCAGGGCACTTCGCTGTCGTTGGGTAAATCTCCCATGGGGCTGAAAAGAGATATTCTCCACTCCATCAAATCCCCCCACGCAATGACCTCCGTACAGGCGGGCGAAGTGGAAGCCGTGCACGAAGTAACGCTGCGAAACGTCTTCAAACAGCAATTGGTAACGGTCGAAGGACAAACGGACGTCGTGACCATGGGGTTGCCCTACATCGGACCTTACAACGTCAACTCCATTATGAACCCCATTTTGGTAGCCTGTCTGTCACTCGGATACTTCTTCAATATGTACAAGAACAAACCGGTGGTAAGAAAAGACGGGGTCGCCATTATTTTCCATACGACGGACTGGGCTTTCCATCCGGTTCATCACCCCAGTTACATCGACTTTTTCGAACAGGTTCTCTCCGAAACCACCGATCCGCTGGAAATAGAAAAAAACTTTGAAGAGTCATTTGCCAGAGACCCCTGGTACATACATCTTTACCGCACGTCCCATGCCTACCACGGAGTACACCCGTTCTATATGTGGTACTGGGCATCGCATGCCATGGAGCACCTTTCCCAGATAATAATCGTGGGCGGGAATTCCAAGGCCGTACACAGGCTGGGTTTCAAATCGGCATCGACCCTGACCGACGCTCTGGAAATGGCCGAAGACAGCGTGGGAAGAGGACCAAGCATTACCCACTTACACATGCCTCCGCTTCTGATGGCCGAAGTGGTATAAATGAAAACCAATTGTCGCTTGCAAACACAAAGAAGTTAAAGGAATCGGACTTTGGTCAAAAGTATAACCGGCAAAAAAGATCAAAAAACATTTGCGGACTCCATGAAACGGGTTTTATACAAGCCCACCTGGCCGACCACAATTGACAAACCCCTCGAGAAAGACAAACTCGGCATCGACTACGATACGGAGTGGTCCAGGAAAAAACCGGTACGGGTGCTCCGAGCCATGCTGCTCGACAACATCGTGCGGCCTTCCGCATATATGCTTACCAGACCAAAGGTACACGGAGCCGAATACCTAGGTACCTTAGACGGGCCAATTATTTTTGCCTCCAATCATGCCAGCCATCTGGACACTTCACTCATTATCTCTTCGCTTCCCGTCAAATTCAGGCATCACATAGCGGTTGCTGCGGCTTCCGACTACTTTTTTGACACAAAACTGAAAGCTTTTATTTGGGCTTTTGCCTTTGCCTCAATTCCCATAGAGCGCAACAAGGTAAACAGGAAATCTTCGGATCTGGCGGTGGAGTTGATCCGTTCGGGATGGAGTTTGCTCATCTTTCCCGAAGGAGGCAGAACCCCGGACGGATGGGGACAGGAGTTCAAATCCGGGACCGCTTATTTGGCACAAAAAACCATGACCCCCATCGTACCGATTTACATCAGCGGGACCAGAAGAATCATGGCCAAAGATACACGCAAGATTGTGCCCGGAAAAACCGAGGTACGCTTCGGAAGACCGATTCAGCCGATACCCTTATCACAGGAGTCAACAGAATCAAGCCGCTCCCTGGCCGCCACGGAAAACCGCAACATACGACTCCTTACGAATACCCTCGAAGAAGAAGTCGCCCAATTGTTTGACGAAACCAACAGTGATTGGTGGTCTTCAATCAAACAAGACAAATCACAACAAGTGGCTGCCTTGCGGGGTCCGGAGGTGGCGCCATGGCGCAGAAACTGGGAACTTCCGGAAAGCAACAGAAAAAAGCAGACGTTAATTTCTTTTGACTCGGACAAAATTAAGTCTTTATCTTGGTGGGAAAACGAATACGCCAAAAAGCAACTCAACAAAATGACCAATAAGGTAAAAGAGCTTAAAAGAAAAATCTAGCCGTCCACAAAATATTTGCATTTTACATATATATAAAGTACTGATATATAAGGTATTTATATGTGTCAAAGTATTCTTTTTCGTACTTTGACACATATAATGTAAACTCTAAAAAATCTCCTTTTACCAAACTCACGTAGTTTGAGAACCGCCCAAAATTTTTCCGGCTATACGCTCATGTTCTTCCGCTGCCCGTTTGGATTTATTGGTTGCCCTCAGCAAAGGGCGCACGCCCTGGGGGATGGCGGAAGTGTCGGTGACTATTTCCGCCAACAATTCCAGCACGGCCCTGACGGGAGCGCCGGGCAATCCCCGCCTTCTCTGGGCAACCCCAACGATTCTGGGCCGTAAACTTGAAATCGGCAGGAGCTTAAACTGCGAAAGCAAATACGCCGGGACGGCGCCGGAGGGTAGGATGGAAAGTCCGGCGCCTTCAAAAGTAAGAGACGAGATTAATCTGAGGGAGTCCATTTCCGCTTTGGGGTGAAGTGTTACGCCGGCTATTTCGGCAACTTGGTCTATATCCGCTCTCAGTTTTACGCCTTCCAATGGAAGAATGAGGGGCTGATCCGCCAGTTCGGAAATATGCACTTCTTCGTGAGCGGCCAGAGGATGCCCGATGGGTACCACCAAAACCAAATCTTCTTCGAAAAGGGCGACCGTGCGTACTTCGGTTCCGGAAGCCGGCAGGTTCAATACCGCCAGATCCACCTGGCCCGTGGCAAGTTGAGCATCCAAGCCGAGTGCGGTTGCCTCCACAAACACCAGATGCATTCGCGGGTGTCTTACCGGAGCCATTTCAAGGAGCTTCGGTACCAGCCATCTGGCCGCCGTGCCTATGGCACCCAGGCGTACCGTACCAACGACTTCGGCGTTCAAAGCGGTAACGTCCGAAGCTATGGCATCAAGTTCTCTGATGACGCGCCTTGCCCTCATCACGACGACGCGGCCTTCATCGGTCAACTCGCCTGTCATGCGGTCCACCAAAACGGTGCCCAACTCGGTTTCAAGCTTTTTTATATGAGTAGAAACATTTGACTGTACCGTTGCCAAGGCATCGGCGGCGGCAGAAAATGATCCGTGTTCTGCTATAGCGACTATAGCGTTCAGTTGTCGTATATCCATCAATTAAAAGAATAGCAACTATCTAAGGCAACTGTTAGACAAATGACCAAGCTTAAGCAATACTATATATGTAGACGCAGCGCTCATCTGGATCCCCCTCCAGAACTGCGATTAATGCAAAGGGGCCGGGATTCCCCCCACCGGCCCCTTTTTTCTTTCCATAAACAGCGCTCTCAGGATAAAACTTTCAGGAATCTTGTTCCGTAACTTGCTATTATAGACAAATTCCTATTTCAATCTAAAAAATTATTGGAAATATTTAAATAAATTTCCGGGAAATTTTAGTATCTGTTTTCTTTCCGTGCGACATCCCTTCGTTTCGGGCAGTTATTGGGTATTTTTTGTCCCGGTGCCCAAGAGATAACGAACTCTTAACCTCATAAAAAAAGCCGTCTGCGATCTTTGGCAACTAAAGAATCATCCGATGATGTCATTATGAGATTTAGCGTTATGTCATTTAGGCTCCATGGACAACCTCTTTACCCAGAAAGCAGATACTGTGGGCTTTTTTGTTGCGTGGTGGTATCCAAAGATTACAAAAGGTAAGCGTACCTGGTAAGAATTTTAAGGTTACAGTACCATGAAGAAAGCCTAATCAAAATTGCGAACACGGTTTATTTAAAAAATAATTACAAATATGTTATTTAAGAAGTTAATTATACACACGAACATATGTTCGATGGTATTATCAAAACAATGTTTTTGATTCATTTCTTTTCAGGGTTCATATGTGTTCCGGCAATACGGGAAGAACTTCTGGAAATTTGTTCTTAAATGATACAGCCGCTAAATATTGTAAATAACTGATAGAAGACATATAAAGGAAAGGAACACAGATGGCCAATAAAGCAGCCGGCGGTCACAAAGAAGACGGTGCCGAAAAAGAGAAGGCATTGGATGCCGCCATAGGTCAAATAGAGAGACAATTCGGCAAGGGCTCGGTCATGCGGATGGGCGAAAAACCGAATATGGCCATCGAGTCCATATCCACCGGAGCCTTGGCTCTTGATATGGCTCTTGGTTGCGGAGGACTTCCGCGCGGAAGAATAGTGGAACTTTTTGGGCCGGAATCCTCAGGAAAGTCTACGTTGGCACTGCATGTAGTGGCAGAAGCTCAAAGAAACGGCGGGATCGCTGCATACGTTGACGCAGAACATGCCTTAGACCCGGCTTATGCGGCAAATATCGGAGTTGACGTGGATAGCCTTTTGATTTCACAACCGGACACCGGCGAACAAGCCCTGGAGATCGCCGATCTTTTGATACGATCCGGAGCCATTGACGTGATCGTAATCGACTCTGTGGCCGCTTTGACACCGCGGGCCGAAATTGAAGGCGAAATGGGTGACACCCATGTCGGATTACAGGCAAGACTGATGTCGCAGGCCTTAAGAAAGCTCACTGCCACATTGAATAAGTCAAGAACGATAGCTTTGTTTATCAACCAACTCCGCGAAAAAATAGGTGTGATGTACGGTTCACCAGAAGTTACACCGGGAGGAAGGGCATTGAAGTTCTACTCTTCAGTCCGGCTTGATATCAGAAAGGTGGAATCCATAAAAGAAGGGGCCGAACTGGTCGGCAACCGGACAAGAGTAAAAGTTGTAAAAAATAAATGTGCGGCCCCGTTCAAACAAGCCGAATTTGACATTATGTATGGTCTGGGAATAAGCAGAGAAGGCTCTATCTTGGACGTGGCAGTCGATATGGGAATCGTCAAAAAATCCGGATCATGGTACACCTACGAAGGCGAACAACTCGGCCAGGGACGTGAAAACGCCAAAAACTTCCTAAGGGAGAGTCCCGAGATAGTCATTGAAATAGATCAAAGGATCAGAAATTCTGCGGAAGAAGAAGCTCCCGACTTTACCGAAGCCGTCAATTTCGATGAAGACGAACCCATCTCCATGGAATAACACAGTTCAAGCTTTTTATTCATAAAATACAATGCCTCCTTCGAAGTTTTTCGAAGGAGGCATTGTATTGGTAAGCACAAAAATACCTTTGCCTACCTCAAGCAGGACAAAACTTTACGTTATCGGAAAATATCGAATCCGATTTTAGCGGGGAATGGAGGTATGTTTGAATTCATTAAGTTCGATATTATCCGTAATAAGAGAAATGACATTGTCGATTGTCTTGATGGACTCTTCGCCGCTGGCGTTGTTGCCGCGCGTCATAAGACGGACGAAAACCGCCTGATCCCCTATGACAAACGTGGGGACACCAAAAACTTGATATTCAGAAACAGATCTTTCGTGTTCGGAACGGAATACGTCATATGGCCATCCGTTATCCAATTCTTTAAATACATAGTCGGGATCCACCCCTACGCTGTGCAACGCAGAACGGATAACGCTTTCATCCCGTAAATCCTGCGAATGATCATGCCTGGCTGCGAAAAGCGCCAAATGCGCGGCATAAAAGGATTCCGGCAACTTGTCACGGACGACTATCCCCGCCGCCACGGCAAGTAGATTTTCTTTTTCGTTTGGATCATCAAATACCGATCTGCCGTCTTCTTCCACATGGGCTTGATTAAGAGAAAAACCATTGAAACTTACTTCGTAGTCAGCCCCGTTCCTGATGGCATTGACTACGTGTTCATTTGCATTTCTGGCAAACGGGCAACGATAATCGAAATTAATAGAAAATTGTTTTTTATGCATACTTGTATGCAACGCTCTATTCGCTTTATTATTCCGTATGCACAGCTAATTTAACCGCGCCCAAAAAGGTTGCATCTTAGCCAAATTCTTCGCCGGAATCAGGGTAAGACCTTTATAAATACTGAAAACGGAAAGATCGGAGAGAAATACATGCGATTTCGATTTCTTGAAATAAGCAACTACCTGTCATACGGACCGGAGGGGCAACGCATTGACTTTGACGACAATTTAACAGTTTTGCTCGGACCAAACGGAGGCGGCAAAACAAATATACTGCGCTCTATCGATACAGTAATGACTGCCATCAGGTACTACGCCTTACGTCAGATAAACACTCCCCTCTATTCCCCATCTGAACTTGAGCAAATGAACCAACCACATTTCAAACATACGGACGAACCGACAGAAATTAAACTTGGAATTGACCTGAGTCAGGAAAAAGAGGAAATCTGCTCTTTCATACGCGGAGCGATAATACATTCATTTTCCACGGATTCCCGCAGTGGGTCGGAGGATAAAGCCAACCGGATCACTAAGTTGTCAGAAATGACAATTCCCGACTGGCTTACCCAGGGATATATTCATCTGTGGCATGGTGAGAAAAAGTCAACCAATTGGCAGCTTGGCTACATAGCGGCTAATGCCGATGCCGAAGATGAGTGCTTCAAATTACTTCTTCCTGAAATGTTAATTGTATCCAAAGAAATACCCCTTCAGGAGGAAAGATCGGTTAACAAAAATATTTCTTTTAGAGAAAAAATCGGTAAACTGCCTGAAAATAACGAAAATGATATATCGTTTGGCAATCTCCTTCCACTCGAAAACGAGATGATCGAAGTGGCGGTATCGCGATCAGAATTACGAAACCTGAAGTCCAACTTGCAAAAAGACCTCTCAGACCAAAGTCGTAAATTACTTGACAAGTTGCTAGATTATGATTGGGACAGACTTCAGTATCCAGACGGCCAAAAAATAAGTTTGCACCACATACTTTACAAGATACTGCAGGTAAAACTGCATTCAGACACAGAAGAGACATCCCTCGGAAAACCGATCAAGGTGACCGCCAACTCAATTGCTTCTTCAAATCATGCAATCCTGCGACATGATCAAATTGAAATTCCACGATACTTACGGCAGCTATACAGATGGCAAAACGGAGACAAGGCAGAGCGTGACAGATTCACAAACGCTCAGAAGATTTTCACTGAGCTCACAAGTGGATCAAAATTTGATGTGCGCCTTGCGCCCGGAGGTTCCGACTCTACAGCTATTTCCAGCTCTTCAGACAAAAAAAGTTCAAATTATGGGCAAAGTAACCATACAAAAGACGAGAGTGATTATTTTACCCTCGTACCTTTTGTTGAGCGAGATAACCAAGAAATGCCTGCTTATTTTGCAGGATCCGGTGTGAATGAGATAATGAGGCTATGCACCTCTTTGGCCAGTGAATCCGACTCGGTGGTTTTGCTGGATGAGCCGACTGCCAGACTTCACCCGATGCTCCAAAAACGTTTTGGCCAGTACCTGAAAGCGGCCGATGCGCAATATATCGTTGTCTCTCATGCTCCGGGTCTGTTCCCAATTGCAACAGAGGATAAAGAATACTCAAAGATCATCAAAAGAATCGCCCTTGACGATCTTTCTGTGAGCAGCAAAATACATACTTTACCGACTTTCGTAAAAGAAGAAGCTTGCAACGATGCCAACGCGAATGCATGCTTGAAGAGTATTCCCAATAGAGTAAAAAAGGAGATCCGGAAAAATCCTTTAATCCATGAAATTTTTTTTGCTGAAAAACTGGTTCTTGTCTCCGGAGAATCTGAATACATCGCATATCAGAACTGGTTCTACTCATTCTTGGCTGAGCAGCCCTCAAAACAACTTGGCAATAACATACTTCACTTTCACTCCTTCGGCGGAGATAACCATTTGGATGTTCCCCTGGCTATCGCTATAGCACTTGCGATACCATGGATAGCTTTCCTTGACGGAAAATCGTACGAACCAAAAGGAGAAATAGACGGAGCAAAGGTACCGTTAGCACTTGGCCAACTATACACCGCGGCGCTGTTTGCAAATGATAAAGATCTTCAAAGTAGCGCCGAAAAAGTTGCCCCGTTGGTTCAAAAAGATGAGACAAAGAATGAAGCTCAATGGATGGAATCGGTAACAGAGTATCTCACGAAATTTGGGTTTTATACATTTGCCAATTGTTGGCAGACAAAAGGGAGAACGAAATCTGACGGGAAGACCAATGGTTGTACAAATTGTGGTGATACTGATAAACAATTACCTGAAAATTTATGCCGAGAATCATTTGAAGATTTCTGCTGTAACAAATTTCCCGAGCTCAGTAAAGAATTGCAAAAAAAATACGGTAGTGATAAAATTGCAATAGCCAGGGAAATTTCTGAACAACCAACCCCTCACTGCATGGCTAAAATCTTTAAAGATTTTATCGACAAGAAACCGCAATAATTTTTTGATATAACGCAAAACACATAAGTTACAGATAAAGTATCGGACTGCCAACCTCTGAAGCGTTCGAAGCCTGATTTTCAAATAACCGCTCAGAGCCTTGATTCAAGAGGTTAAAGAGAGAAATACTTTCTGTCATGAGCGAACAACCTCAATAAAACAAACTCAAAGTCTGCTTTGTACGATATGCCCTCGGGCTGGCGGGATTTGAACCCACGACCTCTTAACTCCCAGTTAAGCGCTCCAGCCAATAGATCAGGTAGGCCAGTCAACGGGGTCGGCAGTATGAGCGTAGCCAGAACCTGGTCTAGGTAAAAAAAGACAGATCCGATTTATCGGATCTGTCTTTTTACAACCTAAAGCTTTGAAGCCTAAAGGATGTTACTTCTTCTTTTTGGAAAGCAGCTTTCCTTTTTTCACGGGCTTTTTCTTGATAATGCCATGTCTCAAAACAAACATGGTGTGTAAAGGCTTTTGCTTTACTTCCAAGATAAGACCTGCCAAAACAAGTTTTTTCTTTGGTGTAATCATTCTTGCCACAAAAGGCTTCAAGAATAGAGGCAAAAGAACTGTTTTTCCTTTGGTGATACTAAATCCTCTTGTAGCGACAAGAATTGATTTCTTTTCTTTTACCAGTTTTCTGACAATCTTTTTCTTGATGTGTATCACTTTTCGTACT
>JAJZMK010000096.1 GCA_021798275.1 Actinomycetes bacterium
TCATTTGGTAATTTGCGGCGATGATTTTCATGCATTGGACTTGGCAAAAATAGGTAGAGAACAAGACAGCGCATATGAGGAAGGAACCAATGTGGAATTCCTGGAGATCGGAGAGGCACCTTTTTCGAACCGAGACAATTTTCCTATGACGGTTTGGGAGCGCGGCGTCGGTCTGACAAGAGCTTGCGGTAGCGGTAGCGTGGCCAGCGCAGCCGCTCTGGCCACGCTATTTCGTAGCAAAAGCACCGCTGTGAGTATTGAGATACCGGAAACGTATGTAATTTCCAACCCCGGAGGCGACTTGCGGGTAAGAATCAACTATCTGGAAGAGGGAAAATACTTTACCTATCTTTACGGCCCGGCTCAATTCGTGGCTCAAGCCGACGTCGTCCTTCCGGATAAAATTGCCAAAAAAACCAAGGCCGGTATCTAAGTGACGCTGATCGAGCGTTCTTTTAGGGAACGCATAATCCTGGTGGGCGTCTTGAGTTGGCCAAGAGATCTGAGAGATATCGAAGAGAGTCTGGATGAGCTGGAAAGTCTTGTCAATACTGCCGGTGCCGACGTGGTCCACAGGATCATCCAGACAAAAAGTGCCATCGATCCGGCTACGTATATCGGAACCGGCAAAGCCGAAGAGCTGCACATGCTTTGTGAGCACTTTGACGTTGATACCGTAGTCTTCGACGAAGATCTGACTCCTGCCCAACATAGAAACTTGGAGAAAATTCTCGGCAGAACCGCCATTGATCGAACGGCGGTTATTTTGGATATCTTTGCTCAAAATGCCAGGACAGAAGAGGGTCGTGCTCAGGTTGAACTGGCCATATTGAGATATAGATTACCGCGGCTTCGGGGCCAAGGCCTCTCTTTATCCAAGCAGGCGGGTGGCATAGGAACAAGAGGTCCGGGAGAGACAAAGCTGGAGACCGACAGGAGGCAAATCACCAGGCATATAACCAGGCTGGAGAAACAGTTGAAAGAATTGGAAGCCAATCGGTCGATCCAGAGGAAATCGAGAGCCAAGTCTTCCATACGTTCGGTTGCTTTGGTGGGCTATACCAATGCCGGCAAATCAACTCTTCTCAATGCCTTGACCCACTCCGACGTGCTTGTCCAAGACAGACTTTTTTCCACTTTAGACCCCAGAACAAAAAGGCTGAAGCTGCCCGGAGGGGAGCAGATAACGTGTTCTGACACGGTGGGATTTGTTAAGAAACTTCCCCATCAGCTGGTAGAGTCATTTCATTCAACCCTGGAAGAAGTGCGAAGAGCCGATCTCCTGTTACACGTTGTAGACGCCGGAGCCAAAGACCCCGAGGACCAAATGCACTCGGTCAGGCATGTACTGCATGAGATTGAAGCCGATTCGGTAGACGAATTACTGGTTTTCAACAAAGCCGACCTGAATCCCGAGCAAGCTTCTGTTTTGCATGATAGATATGAAGACTCCGTTGTCGTCTCAGCGGAGAAAGGAAACAATATCGACTCTCTGCTTACTAATCTCGCCCGGCACTTACGGGCCGAAGATGTATACCTTGAGCTCAGCATACCTTACGATAAAGCAAGCATACTGGACCTTTTACACAAAGTAGGTGAAATTGTGCAACGCCGTGATGAAAGTGAAAGCGTGGAAATAAAGGCCAGAGTAAAAAAGCGCTTTGCTTCTGAATTCTCCCCGTTTGTCCTCAACATGCAACGGGAAGAAAATACACCGTAGTCATGTGTAAGTATTGACTTGATATTTCTTATAAGAACGGAAAATTGAAAAAATGACAGTCGATAAATTCCAATTGCCACCTTATCCTCACGATAAGCTCCGACGTATTACTTTGTCAGCTAAAGAGCAGGGTCGTCAGGTCGTAGACTTATCCATAGGGACACCGTGCGATCCTCCTTCGGATCGGGTGACAAAAGCTCTTCTTACGCCAAATGTAATCAACGGTTACCCTCCGTCTATAGGGACAAGCGATTTACGAAATGCCGCCAGGCAGATGCTCGAACGCAGATTCTCCGTCCGGGTGGAGGAATCGGAATTGGCGATGTGTGTGGGAACAAAAGAATTTGTGGCCAGCCTGCCCCATTTCCTTCACTTGAAAAGTCCCGGCAAGGATACGGTTTTATATCCGGCCGTCTCTTATCCCACCTATGCCATGGGGGCACATACATTCGGTCTCAGGGCTGTCCCGGTACCTCCCGGGGTAAACGGGAGTATGGATTTTTCAGCGATTGACAAAGAAGATATTGACAGGGCTTTACTCTTGTGGGTAAATACCCCGGCTAACCCCACGGGGGAAATAGAGGACCTTGTAGCGGCAGCTAAGTTTGCCGCCGATTATGGGATAACCCTCTGTAGCGACGAATGCTACGGAGAATTCACTTCGCCTCTTGAAAGGAAATCGGTACTTTCTTGTGGGAAAGACAATATTTTGGCACTGCATTCGCTTTCGAAGCGTTCCAACGCCGCCGGCCTTCGCGTCGGCTTTTATGCCGGTGATGGTGAATTGGTTCACTTCTTGCAAGAAATCCGTAAGCATTTGGGCTTGATGATCCCCGGTCCGATACAGGCTGCCGGAGTGGAGGCATTTGCAGAAGACGAAGCCGTCGACAGGCAGTGGGGGATATACAAAGATCGTCTGTCATATTTAATCGATATGCTCGATGGTATCGGCGTCAAAGCCACCATGCCGAAAGGCGGTTTTTATCTCTGGGTGAAATCTCCCGAGTCATATCAAAAAGATCCCAGACTGATCAAAAACGGAGGCAAAACTGAGAACTCCGGTTGGCTATTTACCGAGGATTTGGCCAAGCACGGCGCTATGTTGGTAAGTCCGGGTGATTTTTACGGTCAACTGGGAGCCGACCATATCAGAATAGCGGCCGTTCAGCCACTTGAGAAACTGGAACTTATAAAATCTGAATTGGAAAAGTCAAAGCTCTCATTCCTATAGAGAAATCAGTGTTATTTCCTTTGAAAGATTCCGCTCAGAAAAGAAAAGCTGCTTTCTTGTCTGTTCTCGGCTATGGCGGTTTTTACTTGCTTTACAACCAGGTGTTCGATATAAAACGCCAGGAAAGGAAAGAATCCGGCGCAGACCATGGCCAGCATTTCCAAGAGCGTAAAGCGTGCTCTTCTGGCTAGATCATAGGATGCCAAGAGATAGATTATGTATAGTATCCCGTGTATGGGGCCTACTATCGCCACGACTTTTGTGTTGTCCCACACGTATTGAAGCGGTAGCCCTACCGCACAGAGAATGAGCAGCATGGTTCCGACTGTATATGCCATGACCCGATAGCGGGTGAGAGCGCTTTGCATCAATAATCTCGTTTCTTGGATTTCTCTTGCCTGTGTAAAGAAGCCAGATACTCATTATAAGCGGACATCTCTGCATCGGAATCGGCAATTCGGCGGATATTTACTATGTCGATTTCAGCGGTTTCGCCGTCTTTTTTCTCCGCCCAAGTCTGCTGTGGAGCGACATTTAGGTCGATTGCCGCAGCCGATTGGTCTAGGTCTTGATAGCCCATGCGCTTTCTGGCCAAAATGAGTCCCTTGTGTCCGACTTCATCTGGGTTGTCGTGAATAATGTTCCACCAAAATACGGATCCGAAAATAGCGAAAATCGGCCACTCCACGGAGTAGAGCCAGCCCAAGCTGTCACCGGCCAAGGCCACGGTAACCTGCCACCAGGCGGCAGCCAGACACCCGGGAAACCAGATGAGAATGGCAAAGTGGGCTACAAGAGAGCGCTTGGTCAGCCATTTTGAATTTGCCACTTTAAAAGAGTAGTCCAAAAGGTCTTTGTTGATTAAAAAGCAGAGAATTTTTTTTCTTCTCGCGTTAGCACTCTCATTAGACGAGTGCTAAAATATAGATTAATCGTACGAAAAGTGCGAGCGACAGATTGGATATTGACTGACTATAGGAGGTGTAAAAATGTCTGTCGTAAGATTGGATCCGTTTCGTGATTTAGATAATTTTTTGTCACAGGTTATCGGCAGAACAGAAAGTGTGAAGCTGCAATCCATGCCACTTGATGCCTATAGAATCAATGATGAGTTCATTTTCCAGGTTGACTTGCCTGGCGTAAAACTTGAAGATATCGACATCACCGTCGAGAATAACGTCCTCAGTATAAAAGCCGAGCGCAACCTGAGTCCCAAGCAGGCTATGGACCTAGCTCCGGAGAGCTTGCAGTATGCGATCGCAGAGAGAGTGCAAGGTCAATTCCTGAGACAGATTATCTTGGGAGATAACTTAGATACTTCCAAGATATCGGCTCTGTATGAAGACGGGGTTTTGACACTGACTATACCCGTGGCTTCACATGCCAAGCCGCGCAAGATCAGCGTGGAAGCGAAAGAAAAACCCACGTTGGTGGAAGCGTCCGTAGTTTAGGCGAGATCGATAAATTTCATATTGTCGACTGACGAAAGATTAATTTTTCAGCTAACGTTATAGCTGAAATCGGAATTATTGTACAGGCCGCTTCACACCGGTTTTCCGGCTGGAAGCGGCCTGGCTTTTTGCGGAGGTATGTTGATGGATTTGCAGTCGGCAATAACTGAGATATGGGAAAACAGACAGTCGCTTGATCTGAGCGACAAGGAGTACAGTCAGCCGATCCATGAGGTTATAGACCTTCTTGACCAAGGTGTTCTTAGGGTAGCGGAAATGAACGATGCAGGTGAGGTGGTAGTTTATGAATGGATAAAGCAGGCTATACTCCTACTTTTTCAAATCTCCACCTTGACCACTTACGAAGTCGGACCGTTTGAGTATGTCGATAAACTTCCTTTGAAGAAAAACTATCAATCGCTGGGAGTACGGGTGGTACCGGGGGCTTCGGCTCGCTATGGTTCTTTTATAGATAAAGGCGCTATTTTGATGCCAAGTTACGTTAATATAGGTGCCTATGTCGGGGCAGGCACCATGGTCGATACCTGGGCTACCGTAGGTTCGTGCGCCCAAATAGGTGCCAGAGTACACTTGGCGGGAGGCGTCGGGATAGGTGGAGTGTTGGAGCCGCCCAATGCCGCACCGGTTATTATAGGAGATGATGCCCTGATCGGTAGCAGATGCATGATTACTCAGGGAGCTCGCGTCGGTGAAGGTTCAGTCTTGGCCGAAGGCACTATCTTGAATCCGGCTATTCCGGTAATAGATTCTTTTACCGGTGAAGAAATAAATCGCGGTAAAGTTCCACCTTGGTGTGTTGCTATCGGAGCCCAGAGGAAGCGGGAGTATCCTGGTGGCGAATTTTACGTACCGTGTGTCTTGATTATCAGGCACCTTGCGCCTGGAGAGCGTCACGACAAAGCTCAATTGAATGAAATCTTGAGATTAAACGGCGTCTCCGCCAGCTGATACAAGATTTTTATCGTATGAAATTCTCTTGTCAAGGTATGTCTGTCCAATCTCAGTCGGTTATCTTCGTTTTCGTTAGTAAAAAAACCGGGGTTAGGAAGTGACCATGGACTTATTACAGCTGACATACGACCTTGTTTCAATACCATCTGTCAGTTATGAAGAGGAACAGATAGCGGCTTTTGTAGCTGACCGATTGCAAAACCGTTCTCATTTAGAGATTACCAGGATCGGAAACAACACTATAGCGAGAACGCAAAAAGGTGCAGACTATAGGGTCGTATTGGCCGGACATCTAGATACCGTTCCGTTCGGCGACAGTAAGCCCATAGAGCTCAGCCCTCCTTATGTCACAGGACGCGGAAGCGTCGATATGAAAGGGGGTCTGGCGGTTTTAATGAAGATTGTCGCCGAATCCACGACCTTACCCGTTGACGTTACGTTTGTCGCTTACGCCAGAGAAGAAGTAAAAAGAGTTGACTCCGGTTTACTGGAAGTAAAAGCCCTGGCCCCTCAGCTCTTGGAATGCGATATGGCAGTCTTGGCAGAGCCCACTAACGGTTTTGCCGAGGTAGGTTGCCAAGGGGTAATGCGGGTTGAGTTAACCCTCGGGGGAGTTGCGGCTCATACGGCCAGAGCATGGAAAGGTACCAACGCCATACATAGAGCCGGACGCGTAATAGAGGAAACCGTAAAATTCGGTTACAGAGAAGTCGTAGTCGACGGCGTCGCCTATCGAGAATCACTACAAATAGTAAAGATCGAAGGCGGCCGCGCTACAAATGTAGTTCCAGATGAGCTAAAGATGACAATCAGTTACAGATTTGCACCAAATGCGTCTCCGGAGCAGGCTTATGCTTTTCTGAACGACTTATTCTCGTCTGTTTTGAACCCGGATCTCGGCGACTGTTTGCAATTGACAGAAAGCGCTCCGCCGGCTGGACCCCGTCTTTTGGACCCAGGTATCAAGCGGCTGACAGAACTTACCGACCGTGGGGCAAAGGCCAAGCTCGGCTGGACCGACGTTGCTTTTTTTGCCGAGCAAAATACCCCCGCTGTCAACTTCGGCCCAGGGGAACCCGAACTTTCCCACGGAGCTAACGAGGCTATCAGCGAAGCGGAACTTGAAGAATGCTATGGTGTTCTCTGGCAATTTTTAGAAAATTGTCCACCTCGGGCCTGAAAGCAGACCAATCGGTACATAGCCATATAGCCACAATTTACTAAGGGACTTTTGTCAACACAGCTAGAAGGTCTCCGGCTTGTACCGTAGCCGTTTCCGGCACCACCACTCTTTGGACTATCCCAGCTATGGAAGTGGTTATTTTGGCATCCATTTTCATGGCCTCAATAGTGGCAACCACGTCGCCCGGTTCAAGTTTTGCTCCGGTCTTGACATGTAACGTCACGACTCCGGAGAACGGTGCGGCAATTTGGGACGGGTCGTCGGGGTTGGCTCTTTCGCCGCTTGGCTTTGAGGATGCAACGGAATAATCTTTTACCGAGACTATCCGCGGGCGTCCGTTGAGGCGGCAAAAAACGTTGCGAAATCCCCGTTCGTCCGGTTCTGATACGGCGTCTACGGATAGAAAAATATCCAAACCAGGTTCCAACTCCACTTCCAGTTCCTGCCCGAGTTCCAAGCCGAAAAAGAAGGCCTTGCTTGGTAGTAGGGAGACGTTGCCGAAAGTGGCGTTTGACTGATCATATTCTTTGGTCGGCCCTGCAAACAATAACGACGAAAGGCCATGACGGACATCGGCGCTTTCCAAAATGGCTTCTTCTTGCTCTGTCAGCTCCAGCGAAGGCAGGCTATAGGATCTGTTGGCAAGAGCTCTGGTGCGGAAAGGTTCGGGCCAACCACCAGGTGGCGTACCCAGTTCTCCGGCCAAAAACCTGATCACCGAGTCGGGGAGAGCAAACTTTTCCGGGTTTGTTTCCAATTCCGCTACCGTGGTTCCCTGCGCCGCCAAATGTAAAGCGAGGTCCCCGACTACTTTGGATGTTGGCGTTACTTTTACTATCCGGCCGAAGAGTTTATCCACTTCGGCATAGAGGTCTTCGATGTGGTCGATAACGTTCCCGAGGCCGAGAGAAATGGCTTGCTGACGCAGATTAGTTATTTGTCCTCCCGGTATTTCATGTCTATAAACGCGTCCCGTGGGGGAATTTAAGCCGCTTTCAAAAGGCTTATATAATTTTCTGACGGCTTCAAAATAGGGCTCAAGATCAAGAAGAGTCTGTAAGTTGATACCGGAGGCGAATTCTTCGTTATCGGTGGCGGCGACTATCGAGGAAAGAGCCGGTTGGCTGGTGGTGCCCGACAGCGGCGACATGGCTCCGTCTATGGCATCCACCCCAGCTGATATGGCGGCCAAGTAAGTGGCAAGCTGTCCTCCGGCGGTGTCATGGGTATGCAAGTGAACGGGCTGGTCAAAACGTTCTCTGAGAGCCGATATCAGCATTTTGGCTGCCTTTGGCCTGAGTAAACCGGCCATGTCTTTGATACAAAGAACGTGAACACCGGTCTCCGATATTTTTTCGGCCAACCTCAGATAATAGTCCAGGTTATAGAAATTCTCATTCGGATCCGCCAAATCACCCGTATAGCAAAGAGTTCCTTCGGCTATGGCATGGGTTTCAAGAACAGCTTCGACGGCAGGTCGTATTTGTTCCACGTCGTTCTGGGCGTCAAAGATTCTGAAGATATCAATTCCGGTTTTAGCGGCCTCTTCCACAAAATGTTTGGCTACTTTGTCCGGATAAGGCATATAACCTACCGTGTTGCGACCACGGATGAGCATTTGGAGGCAGATGTTGGGGACGGCTTTGCGTAAAGATTCCAATCTTTCCCATGGGTCTTCTTTTAAAAATCTCAGAGCTGTGTCAAAAGTAGCTCCTCCCCAGCATTCCAAAGAGAATAGTTGGGGAAGCAGGTACGAGATATGCTCGGCGACCGCCAGCATGTCAAACGTACGCATGCGTGTGGCGAGCAAAGATTGGTGAGCGTCTCTGAATGTGGTGTCGGTAACGGCTATTTGTCGGCTATTTCTGAGTTGTCTGGCAAATTCGTATGGCCCCAGGCTGTCTAAAGTCTGCTTTGTGCCGTCAGGCGGCAAGGAAGTGTCTTTCTGTAAATTACCCAAGAAATCGCGCGGGTCACCTACGGCAGGTGATGGACCGAAAGGTCTGTTGACGGTGGTCTCGGCTACGTAAGTGAGAAGTTTCGTTCCCCGATCGGCGCTTTGACGAATGTGCAAAAGCTCCGGTCGCATTTCGATGAAGGAAGTGGATATATTGCCGGTTTTGAAGTCGGCGTCGTCAAGAATCGCCAGTAAATAGCCTATGTTGGTTTTGATACCGCGAATCCTCATTTCTGCCAGAGCGCGTCTTGCCCTGTCGACGGCTTCGGTAAAGTTGCGTCCGCGGCAGGTCACTTTGGCCAGCAGGGAGTCAAAGAAAGGCAGTACCTCCGTTCCTAGGGTTGTTCCCTCGTCCAGTCTTATTCCCGATCCTCCCGGCACTCTATAGGTGGTGATGGTACCCGTGTCGGGGCGGAAGTCATGCTCGGGGTCCTCAGCCGTTACTCTGCACTGTACGGCTGATCCTAGCAACCTTATGGATTCTTGTCTGAGTCCGAGTTGTTCCAGGGTTTGTCCGGCGGCTATCAACAATTGGGATTGGACTATGTCCACTTGCGTGACTTCTTCTGTTACTGTATGCTCCACTTGAACCCGCGGGTTCATTTCGATGAATACGTAACGCGCTTTTTTGTCGTCGTCAACGTTTTGCACCAAAAACTCAACCGTACCCGCACCCATGTAATTGAGCGACTTGGCAAATCTGACGGCGTCGCTGCAAATCGCATCCCTGACATTTGGATGCAGCAGCGGAGCCGGTGCAATTTCTATGACTTTTTGGTGCCGTCTCTGTATCGAGCAGTCTCTTTCAAAAAGATGAATGACGTTTCCCGCCTGATCAGCCAAAATCTGTACTTCGATATGATGGGCGTTTTCCAGCGCTTCTTCGGCAAACAAAGTGGAATCACCGAAAGCCGAGGCAGCCTCTCTTGAAGCCGAGGCAATGGCCTCTTCCAATTGGGCCCTGGAGGCGACTTTTCGTAGGCCCCTTCCTCCTCCTCCGGCGGCCGCTTTGATGAAGACCGGGTAGCCTATTTCTTCGGCGGCGTTGATAAGATCATCTCCGTTCAATCCCTGCGGAGAGCTTTTTAGAGTGGGGAGCCCGGCTTCTCTGGCAGCTTTGATGGCGCTGATTTTGTTGCCGGCCAGAGTCAGGACTGCCGGAGGAGGTCCGACGAAAGTGATACCTTCCCTGGCACAAGCTTCGCTCAAAAGGGGATTTTCCGACAGGAAACCGTATCCGGGATAGATGGCGTCCGCACCGACGCGCTTTGCCAGTTTGACTATTAAATCTACGTCAAGATATGCCCGAACCGGGTGACCGCGCTCTCCTATTTCGTAGCTTTCATCTGCTTTTTGTCTGTGGAGAGAGTGTCGGTCCTCGTAGGGGTAGATGGCTACCGAGCGGATTCCCAGTTCATGCAGAGCCCGAAAAGCTCTGATCGCTATTTCACCTCTGTTGGCTACCAGAACTTTTTTAAAGATTTTAGTTTCCATCTTCTATGATTTACCTTTTCCCAGTTGCATCTATCAAATAAAGTTATTTTAGTGTCAATATTGACGACAAACGTTGGACTGTCCGCATCAAATACAATCCTAGTAAAAGTTGTTCCGTATTGCTTGGTCTTTAACGTATAACGCTATCGCCGACATCAATACAGCACTTTATTATCGGGCTGTATTGGTACAAAGCGGAAAGTCATCTCGTAGATGACCGCTTTTGCTTTCGTTTTTTTAAAAACGGATACAGTAATTTGCGTCCTGCCTGTAATGATGCATACGGCGATCTGTCTTTCAGTAAATCTCTCAGACAAAAGGCCGCGTTAGCATACTCTTTGATCAGCAAGAAAGCAACCAGGAAACGTAAGTAGTGCCAAGATCTGACTTCCTTGGTAGCACATGATATCTTTCCATAGCCGGCCGGAGACCTGGTCACAATGACACTTTGCTGCGGCCTGTTTTTGCCTTGGGTGACTGCCTTGGTAGGCAATTCATTGGCAATGATTTGTCTGGCGGCTAAATAGTGCCGCTTTAAGTTCTTGCTGTAACCGGCCGGGTTGTTTCTGTAATAAACAAGCGGCAAGTTTATTTTGGCAATATCGCTTACCCTGCCCGAGCGGATCCAAAATTCCCAGTCTTCGGCACCGTCTAAATTTCGGTCGAAATGTCCAACAGCATCTATAACCGAGCGCTTCATGATGACAGTCGAAGTTTGGAATCTATTGAGTATCAGTAAGTCATCACGGGTAATGACGTCGAAATCATACTTTCGCTTTCCGTTGGGATCTAAAATGACGCCTTCGACCAGATCTGACAATTTGACGGTCCAGTCGCTGCAAACGACAGAGTATTGTCGATAGCTTTCCATGATTTCAAGTTGCAGAGCCGTCTTATCCGGGGCCCAGATATCGTCGGCATCCAGAAAGGCAATCAGAGCACAGGTAGATTTATCGATTGCCGCATTCCTGGCCTCAGACGGGCTGGCGTAATCGGTGTAAATGATATCCAATTTCGAAATGGCGTCGCTGCTAGATCCTTCAAAAGTCTTTTTGAGTAAATCTTTTGCAAACGACTCGACTATGTCGGATGTGGAGTCCGTGGAGCTGTCGATAGCTATAATAATTTCCTCCGCCGGGTGAGTCTGTCCTAGGACAGATTGCAGGGCTGAGGTAATGGTTTTTTCCGCGTTGTGTGCCGGTATGATGACGGAGATAGAGTTATCTGTCATCTTTTGATTAATCCTTTACCCTTTTTCCTGTCCCGGTCGATTTTTTCAAGCGTATGGCCTCTCTGGCCGCATCCCTGTCATCTAAGAATACCCGGCTGTCGCTGATTTTCTGTGAGTTTTCATGGCCCCTTCCCGTTATCAAAACGACATCACCTGCCAAAGCGTTGGCTACGGCCAGTTTGATTGCCTCCGAGCGGTTAAGCTCGACCACTATATGACAACAAGTCGTTCCGTTCTTAATATTTGCCGTATGGAGGTGTCTGTCTCCCAACATATCTTTGATAATGGATAGCGGGTCTTCGTCGGCAGGGCTGTCCGTCGTGTAAATTACCCTGTCGGCCGTTTCGGCTGCCTCTCCCATCAATGGTCGCTTGGCTCTGAACCTGTTTCCCCGTGCTCCCAGGACAACGGTTATTTTCCCGCCGTTGGGAGATATCGCTCTCGTGGTTTCAATTAAAGAGCCCAGGGCTTCGGGAGTATGGGCATAGTCGACAGACACAAGGTATGGCTCTGAGTCACTCACTATTTCAAAACGCCCCGGAGGGGCAACAGATGATTCCAATGTCTTGATCACCGTATTTTTGTCGATGCCGAGCAGGGTAGCGGATATGTACGCCGCCGTAAGATTATTGGCGTTTACTGTTCCGATAAGTTTTGATTTGATTGTAGCAGTCCCGTTTCGACTAAAGATGGTCAACTCTATACCATCCAAACCATGGCTGACGGTTTCGATTCTGAAATCGGCATTTTTGTCATAGCCGAAGGTGAAGACGGGTATTTCCACCATATCTGCAAGTCTTTTACCCCACTCGTCGTCTATGCAGATCACGGCCTGTTTGCATGAGTTTTTATTAAACAATTTGGCCTTGGCCAAAAAGTAAGCCTCCATCGTCTTGTGATATTCAAGATGCTCTGGAGTCAGGTTTAAAAATATACCGATTCTAAAATTGATCGCTGCCGTTCTGGAGAGATCAAGAGCGTGTGAAGATACTTCCATAGCCGCTCGTCTGACGTTATTTTTGCGCATTATATAGAGTAAGGACTGCAGTTCTATGGCTTCCGGTGTAGTCAGGGCGGAAGGGAAAGAACGGTTGCCGACCCTGTTTTCAATGGTTCCTATCTCACCGGCAACATCATCGGTTGCCAAGAAGCATGAGTAAACAAGGTGACATGTGGTCGTCTTTCCGTTGGTCCCCGTTATGCCTACTATATCCATTTGTTCAGATGGCCGGTCGTAGAATACCGAGGCAAAAACTCCCATTTGACCCCGGACAGATTTAACTACCAATTGGGGGATATCTACATCAACTAACTTCTCCACCACAGCGGCAACAGCCCCGTTTTTGACGGCTTCTCCTATAAAGTCGTGTCCGTCACTACTGTGACCGCGAACGGCAAAGAAAAGAGCGCCTTTTTGTTCTAGACGTGAATCATCGCTAAGCATAGATACCAAAGCGTCTCGTGTCATAAACATGTCATCTGCCACGGCGGTCAGCGAAGATACGTCTTTTCGCAATTGGCTGAGTAGTTTCGGATGTGGCAAGGTGGCCAGCGTCTTGATCAAGTGAGAGCTTTCTGCGCTCATTTAGCGATGTCGTCCTCGTAATCTGTTATCGGATAAAAATATCTTATGGTTTCCTTATATCACCGGACTAAAGTGCGGACTAGATATAGAGAAGCGGCCAGTGGGGTAAATTCTAGTATAAACAATTGAAGATTTCCGGGCGGTGAGCCAAATGGGTTAAGTAAGCGACCGATCGGACCAAGAGAACTACGGCAGTTCTTCCGATGGATTTTTCTTATAACAAAAAACGGACAGAGCAATTTGGGTGACGTAAAAATAAGTTATTTCTCCCTACTCAAACCAGGAAAAACTTTTCCAGTTTGTGATTCATTGTCTTTTGGAATAAATGGAATCCAGCTTCAGTAGTACTTATCGAAGAAATAAATATATATCCCGTTTGATAATTTATTTATATCTGATTTCGCTGAAGTATTCATTGACTGATATAATCTATTTAGATGTCACAGGATCGCTCGGCAACCATTCACCGCGATAGGTATGGCAGATAAATCTATGTCAGCAATTGTAAGAAGAAATATATTCCTAACGATTATTTTTGGTCTGGCAGTATTGGGATTACTGATATGCGGCACTGTTTTCGGTGACATCCACGGTAAAAGACTAGATGGCAAGCTGATAGCCTGGCTGGCGGCGGCGGCTTTATTGCTGTTTGGGATTCTTTTTATAAGAAAAGTGGCCCATCTTCTCGCTCAAGTTGTGGAGTATAAAACTATTCCCGCAGCCGGCAGTGCCGTGCGAATTATAATAACCGTCATAGGTTATGTTTTGGTTTTGTTCTTAGTATTTGAAGTGCTGGACATATCCGTGGAGAGACTACTGATCGGTGGGGCTTTAACCGGCGTTATAGTTGGGATTGCCGCCCAGCAGGCTTTAGGGAATGTTTTCGCCGGCCTCGTACTTCTCCTGGCAAGACCGTTTGTAGTCGGAGAGCATATTAAGATCAGATCGGGTGCTTTAGGCGGAATACTGGATGGCTATGTGACAGGAATGTCTCTTACATACGTCAGTCTGCACACGGAAGGTATTTTGCTCAAAATACCCAATTCTGTTATGTTGGCCGCAGCCGTAGGTCCTTTTCCCGAGCAGGGTCAATTGTTGTCCGGAAACGACGGCAGACCTTTACTCCATCAAGAAGATCAACCTGGTCATAAGTAAGCGATCGGTTTTATTTGGTCTTTGAGAAGCCGTGTTTTACAAAGAATGATAAATATGGAGCAATATTACGGAACACGCTATAAGGCCACAGATCTTATTATGACCCGTCCCGTCTTGCCTCTGTAAACCTATTACATCCACCGCACCAGGCAAAAGGTCTTTCGGGGTCCGACGGATGCAGTAATGCGCCGCATAAACTGCAACGCCATATTACGACAGAGTCTTTCTTTGTTTCCATAGTCTTATTTTACCTAAGGTCCTCGTGTCTGAGTCGCTGTCTTTGTCACAAAAATGAAATATTCAGATGGAGAAGACAAAAGACTTATCGATGTAGAACTTATTTTTTGCGGAACCAACGACACTACATTTCCGCGGTTTTTAGGTCCAAAGAGCGGCTAGATATCTCGACCAGAACTCGGAACTGAGGTAATAAAGGGTTATGAGTTTTGTAGATCATAAAAAGTATTGCGCCTTATGAGCCGACGGCCAAGCCGATCTGTAATTTTAGAGAAATCTCCTTTGGTCATCATTTGTCCATGGTCGGCACCGGCAGCTCTGGAGATGTTTTCATCCATCAATGTCCCACCCAAATCATTACAGCCGGCCTGTAGTAATTGTGCTATGCCGGCGAGTCCGATTTTTGTCCAAGAGGCTTGGATATTATCTATCGCTCCGTAATAACAAATTCTACCTACGGCATGCATCAGCAGCGTCTCTCTGAAAGTGGGGCCGCGCCTTGCCTGCTTTGTCAGATATATCGGCGATGCCATGTGTACAAACGGCAAAGGAACAAATTCCGTGAATCCCCCGGTCTCATCCTGTAGATCTCTTGTTTGCAGAAGATGCTTTACCCAGTGCTTGGGATGTTCGATTGAGCCAAACATAATTGTGACATTGGATCTCAGACCTACTTTGTGAGCCGTTCTGTGAACTTCAAGCCACTGATCGGTGGAGATTTTATCCGGGCATAGCGTTTTGCGTATTTCATCGTCTAAAATTTCAGCCGCCGTTCCCGGCAGGCTTTTTAAACCGGCATTTCTTAAAGCCGTGAGGTAATCTTCCAATGCCATGTCGAGTCTGAGAGCTCCCTGATGGATTTCCAGGGCACTGAAAGCGTGGATGTGTAAATCAGGTATGGCTTTATGAATAGCCTCGACAACGCCAATATAGTATTCTCCGTCAAACTTTGGGTGTATTCCCCCTTGTAAGCACACTTCGGTAGCGCCGCGTTCTTGGGCTTCAAAACACCTAGCAAGTATCTCATCTGTACTCAGCAAATAAGGATCTCCGCGCAGATTGAGCGATAAAGGTCCTTTACTAAAGGCACAAAATCTACACTTAAATGTACATATGTTGGTGTAATTGATATTACGGTTTACCACGTAACTTACGTTCTCTCCGACGGCTTTTTCTCTCAGCGAGTCGGCTAATTTACAGACCATATCAACTTCCGGTCCTCTGGCCCCAAAGAGAATAAGGAGCTCTTTTGATCCAGGCCTGAGTCCTTCTTCAATGTTTTTTATAGTTGCCGATACGCAGGTGTCAAGTCTCAAAGCGGATCTGTGGCCTAAGTTAGATGTGCTGTCCTCTTTTGGCTCCGTGGCTGTTTTGAGATTGATGCTGATCGGAGCTTCGCCGCTTCCTGAAAACCACGTTTCAAGCGGTCTCGCCAGACCTTCTCCATCCATGACATCGTTTACTTTTGGTTCAATACTTTTAGCCAGCCATTTGGTATTTCGGCTTTGCAAGAACTCTTTATAAACGGCCAGACGTTCCGTAAGTATCTTTCCTTTACTAAGGCACAGCTTTGCTAAATTCTCAACCACCGGCCAGGGTCTTTCGGGATTGACGTAGTCTGCGGTGACGGGTGAAATGCCACCAAAGTCATCTATCCCGGCCTCGATCAACTCGGCAATGTCCTCGGAGAGATTAGGCGGCGCTTGGAGGTGAATTTGTGGATCCAGTATAATCCTGGCGGCTGCCAGAGTCCAAAGATGTTCTTCCCTGTCACAGGCTTGTGTTTTGTGCATTGCGATACCCGGTTTAGGCAGGAAGTTTTGTATGATAACTTCTTGGATATGTCCATAGCGCCTGTTTAGATCGTTAATTTTCCTCAGTGCAGCGATCCTGTCAAGCCTGCTGTCACCTATTCCAACAAGTAGGCCGGTGGTAAAGGGAATATGTAAACGCCCAGCCGCTTCTAAGGTCGCCAATCTTCTTTCCGGCGTTTTATCAGGGGCGTTTTTATGGCAGTCTAGGTCAAAGCGCATGCTTTCCAGCATCATCCCCTGTGAAGGACTTACTTCTTTTAGCATGGACAGCTCGTTCTCATCGATGGCTCCCGCATTGATGTGCGGTAGCAGCTCAGAGTTGTCGATGATATGTTGAGCAATTTCTCTTATGTAAGAGACGGTTGAGATATGCCCTCTTTCTTCTAGCCACCGGCCGGCTTCTTTGTAACGGAGTTCAGGCTTTTCTCCCAGGGTGATCAGTGCTTCCCTACATCCGAGAAGCTGTCCCTGCGAAACGATAGACATCACTTCTTCTTTGGACATAAATAAATTCGGGTATTTAGACAGGGGTTGGGCGAAAGTACAGTAACCGCATCTATCCCGGCAAAGTTTGGTAAGGGCGATAAATACCTTAGGTGAGTAGGTGATATAGCTTCCATAGGTACGGTCGCGTATCGTTGCCGCCAAAGTCATCAATTCTAAGAGAGGGGTGTTCGGTAATTCTAAATAGGATATCTCTTCAGATGATACAAGTGTAGTCATTATAAAATCCCCTTGATACCTTTCAAGATATACACTAGTCCCGTAAGGAAAACTTGAAAATATGAATTTGTAAATATAATTGTTCACATGTGGATCTATGGGCTCTAAAAATCATGAGGGCAGGTGAAACTCTTTTGTAGATGATCTATGATGTTCATGGCTGACGGCAATAAATAGGTGTCCCGGGGAGATAGCAGATCACGCTCTTTGATGTTTTCCTGCTCTGTTGCCTGGCTTATCCAAACGGTCATTGCGGCCTAAGCCGCAGAAATCCATGGAGCGATATGATCGAAGTTGATTTACTAACAAAATATTATGGGCAAAGTAAAGC
>JAJZMK010000076.1 GCA_021798275.1 Actinomycetes bacterium
CAATGCCGGACCTGATGCGGGACGTAACGGATTCTTGGGACCCCATTATGAATTGGCCCTTAATTTCAAGCTGTGCGCTTCGGAACCCGATGCGCGCCAGACCGAAAAAGGGGAAACTATGAGAATCAACAGTCTGCTGTTTGCAGCGATCCTTGTCTTAGGGATGGTCACCCCGTCCCTCGCATCCCCTATAAACGAGCCCCCGCCTCCCGGCGCGTTACTGGACCTGGCCGGTCAACCGGTACCAAGCAGTGTGACGTGGTATAATACGGACGAGTTTTATGCGACTTCTGCCAATACCACGATTACATTTGCTTTCCGTGACGACACTGGAACCCTCGACTTCAATACTCCAACCGTTGAGGGGTATAATGGATCGACCTGGAGCGGCAACTTGTTCGTCAATAGTTCTTTTACCGGCGGTGTATATACCAGCAACGGGAACCCCTCTACGCCGGACGACTGGACCTACGCTAACCAATACGGCGCTTACAATGGCGGCGTTATCGACAGCGGTTATTGGGTCGATGGCGCAACGCAGGCCTATGACACCATCAGCCAGACAATTCCAACAACCGATGGAGAGCTCTATATAGCCGGTTTTTACCTTGATCAGTTCGACACCACCGCGACCACCTTTTCCGATCTCAGCACGAACGGCGACACGACCGGCCTCACCGGCAACGGAGTTGATGTGCTGGTCTATGAAACAAGCGCAGTCCCTGAGCCCTGCACACTTCTTCTGGTCTTTGCGGGGCTTATTGGCTTCGCAGCGTTAACCCGTGTTTATCGGGAAATTGGACAATTTTGAACCAAATGCTCATATTTTCGGGACAGCCGGAGACCACGAAAAAGGACTTCTCTTAGCGTCTCATGGTGTTCGGGCGATGATCCGCCTTCGGTTGAAAGCTTTTTAGAAAAGATATCAGGATGAGCCGGCGGCTGTGGTTCCAGGCCGGAGACACCGCAATGCCCGCTTAGGGAGGCAGTAATGAAACTGTGCGCCAGGTATTTTTATTTTGCTTTGACCATTCTCTTTTCAGCAGTCCTGTTGCTTGGCTGCATCAAGGGACCGCAGCCCAATTCCAACATTGCAGACCTTCTGAGCCAGCAAAACGAAGAAAACCGGAACATAAAAGCCATAAACGACAAGCTGTTCGCTTCGACAAGAAGCGTTCCCACCATGGAAGACTACGTGCTGGGAGAAGGGGACCTGCTTAAGGTCTCCGTCCTGGAGGCCCCGAAGCTTAAGACCGAAGCAAGGGTAAGCGCCCGAGGCCGTATATCGCTCCCGCTGATAGGGTCGGTTAAAGTCGGCGGCCTAACGGTCAGCGAGGCCGAAAAGAAAATACAGCGCACCTACAGAGCCAACTTCATCAGGAACCCTCATGTGAGTGTTTTCGTTAAAGAGGAGGTATCGGGCAAAATCACGCTGCTGGGGGCATTCAAAACTCCGGGGACTTACCCGTATCTTTGCCGCCAGAACCTGTTCCAGGTGATGGCGATGGGAGGAGGCCTTAGTAAGTCGGCCGGCACGATGGTCCAGGTTCGAAGGGCATCGACAGGTTCCGTCCATCCTCAAACGTACCTGATCGATCTCGCGGGCCTGACCCGCGGAGCAGAAGGCAATGTCAACATCCCGATTGATAGCGGGGACGTGATTTATGTCCCCAAAGCCGGAACGGCCTACGTGTACGGGGCGGTCCGAAGACCGGGCAATTACCCGATAAAGCAACAGATGACCATCCCCGAACTCTTGATCGAGTCGGGCGGTCTGTTGCCTTATGCGAATCAAAAGGCCATCATGCTGGTAAGATCGAAGAGTGACGGCGGAAAACCGTATGTCGTAAAACTCAGCATGAACGACCTGGAGGAAAACCCCGCCCACAGGATCGACGTCCAAAACAAGGATATTGTATTTGTTGGGTCGCACAAGCTGGCGGCGTTCTTTTCAAACGTGAGCATAATGGGACCTTTTGGCGGCGTTGGAGTTAACCCTGGGGCCCAATAGTGCCTAAGCGCCACATAACTGCAGGGCATATAATTTGCGCCCATGTCGAGCAGAAGATGTTCGTATAGGAGAAATTGCACTTATTTCTATCGCTGCGAGAGTTCCGAGTGCATGCGGCGGGACCTCGGGTATGGAAAGGTGCTCCAATGGACGAAAGGACAGATGGAAGTTTTGCCGCTGCACCTCCGGGGAAGATCTGCCCGGCTTGTAAAGATGGGTATTTGAAGCGCATAGAGCGCAAGAAAAAGACGAGTCGGGGGCATTGGCTGAAGCGCTATAGCTGTTCAAAATGCAAGACCAGGTATCTGCGCGTCTTCGACCTTTTCGAGTTCAGAGTGCAAAATAGCGGCTGGACGTCGCGGAACAGAAAAAGAGATTTTGCGATAGCGGCTATTGCGATCGTCGTAGCGCTCTATCTCTGCTACAGTATAGTGATTGATCTATACTAAAAGGCCCTGCGATAAACGACTTACTATCCATAAATAATCTGTGGGGCCGGAAAATTGCCCGTTTTCTCATATACTGGCCTATAGTGTCGCTGCCGCTCATCCTGGGGAGCGCGAGGCCCTTTTTGTGGGGCTTTATAGCGTCGGTTTTCCTG
>JAJZMK010000121.1 GCA_021798275.1 Actinomycetes bacterium
CGACAACGAACTTTACTTGGATGAGAAAACTTCCATGTTTTTTGCCGACGGGAAAAAAGGTCTGGCTCAAATCTCTTCGGCCGTCAGAGAATTGGTTACCGACTGAACCGACAGGTTACAAAGCAAAAATTGTATTTTTTCACAAAAAAACAGCGTCGAGACAACCATCTCTCGGCGCTGTTTTTTTAACTTTTGCACCATAAATATCCGATTTTCCTCGATAACTTACAATAAGTACCGGGCTTAGACTAAATAGGCCTTGTTATGTCCGGCCGGTTTAAAAAAATTACTTCCCGACGCAGACCGAGAAGCGTAAAGATGATCCAAGTATCACAAGCTGCTTACATTGCCAGACCGGAGGATTTCGGTAGATTAATACATAAAACTGCAGAATATTAAAAATATGGCTCCACATACCCGCTATGTACGTAAACTGCTTTACAGGTAATATAGACCTTGATAAATAAGGAGTCGGCTGTTTAGAGCTGTTTTAGGGCCGAGAAAGATCTACATCAACTCGAGGAAAGGATATTTGTATGCCATACGATGCCGTATTGTCTGAAACAGTAACAATCCTTGGTCACAACCAAGATCCCATCGAGGCCTACCTCTCCAGGCCACTTGATCAAGGCCCACATGGCGGGGTTGTGCTCATCCACCATATGCCTGGTTATGATCGTCAAACCAAAGAGATGGCCAGACGCTTCGCTACGGAGGGCTACATAGCCATAGTTCCCAATCTCTATCATAGAGAAGCCCCCGGCCAAAGTCCCGACGATGCCGCTGCCGTTGCCAGAAACCTGGGTGGGGTACCAGATGAGCGCCTTGTCGGTGATGTCAAAGGCGCTGCGGAATATGTAAAGGGTCTGTCCAATTCAAACCAAAAAATAGGTGTTATCGGCCACTGCTCTGGCGGAAGGCAATCCTTTCTGGCAGCTTGCTCTTTGGAACTTCAGGCTGCCGTTGACTGCTACGGAGCTTTTGTTACCAAAAACCCGCCCGAGAATTCTCCCATGAAAGTCACCGGTCTCATGCACCTCGCACCACAGCTCAGCTGTCCTTTATTGGGGCTTTTTGGCAAAGAGGATTCCTACCCCGCCCCAGATGAAGTCGCTGACTTAGATCAGGAGTTGACAAGGCTAAATAAAGTACATGAATTTCATTCCTACGAAGGAGCCGGCCACGCTTTCTTTGCCGCCGACCGTCCAAGCTACAGGCCTGAAGCGGCCGTTGACGGCTGGGAGAAAATTTTCAGTTTTTACTCTAAGTATTTACGATAAAAACAATTGCCGGCAGATATGTCCGAAAACTTACTTTCGGACATATCTGCCGGGACAATGGAGATAAGAGGAAAATATATGTGTACATACCAAACAGAGGTTATCGAGACAAAAGGAAGTGGGAAAGGCCCAGCCGGATGGATGAAGCTCGATGAAGCCACGGTCTACTTAGATCACCCCGTCCACGCTCCTTTTGCCCACAGCGTCAATATAGATTTGCGTGACAAAACCAACAAAAGCGGAGGGAGAGTGGCTTTGGAGTTGGAGCCGGCAGCGGCTCTGCAATTAGCTAAAACCATTTTGCAAATATTAAAAGACACCCCCGCTACGGTTAGCGGCATCAACGATATTACTCTTCTTACTTTACCGTAAGCAAATTATGCCATAGGACGCGTCGGCCATAAACCGATTTCTTGTCGGAGAGCTTTGATGACTACCGTATAAAGAATAAATTCTTTATACGGTAGTCTAAAGTCTAATTACCGGACACCTGTGATAGTCCCGCCGCATTACTCATGCCGACGACGCTTTGGAGAGATATTTCTTTTGAGCCGGGGCTTGACACGACGGAATTAGGCAATACCGATGTGATCACAACAAGCGAGTTGTTGGTTATATAGACAAATTTAGTTTGCTCGTTGGCCGCTACTTTCGGATTACCTATATTTGCCCATTCCAATGTCAAAATATTAAAATTTTTCCCTGTCATGGTAATGGGAATATTACTGACCCCTGTCTGATCCTGAGTTCCCGCTACTTTTATCACCGGAGGATTTGCATAATCAAATTCCGTGGAAGCCGGAGTTGTTTCGCGACCTTTAACATGTTCGTCATAACCACCCGGGGCTACAGTAATCTCTCCGACTACCGGTGGCAGTATACGCGAAAGCGGGCTCTTACCGCCTCTGGCTATAATCTGCACGTCTACCTGACAAACACTACTTGGTTCAAACCCTTTCCCTGTCTTACATTTTGTCGCCCCATTCATCGCCGGTGAGACGGCGATGACCTCGTGATCGGAAATTACTCTGTATGAAACTGCTTTTCTGTCGCCAAAAAGTACCGTCTTGATCCCACCAGCTTGGGTAAAACCGTTACCGAAAATAGTTACCCTGGTTCTGCCTTTTTCTTTTCCTCCGCTCGGCCCTATAGCGGTAATGACCGGTCTTGCCAACGCGGCAATTTTGGAACCGGAAAGCCCAGTTGTCGCAATGGGTAAATCTATTGGGCCACCCTTTAATCCCCGGGGTAAATCGAGATAATTAAATACCGACGTCACTGACGGAACTGTGGCCGACAAACCTTGCCCTACGGTGTTGGCCACG
>JAJZMK010000042.1 GCA_021798275.1 Actinomycetes bacterium
TTATCCATACTATGAGTAGTGTTAAAACCAAAGACAAATCCGTATCGGCCTCAAGAAAAATACATGCCGGAGCACATGATATTTTCGTGATCTTAACAGACCCATCTAAGCATCCGATACTAGATGGCGAAACAACGGTAAAGGGTGCCATTTCCGGTAATAAACTGGAGCTCGGTAGTAAATTCTCCATGTCAATGAAGATGACGCTCCCTTACCATATTACAAATACCGTAGTTGAATACAAAGAGGACTCTTTGATAGCTTGGAGGCATTTTTATGGTCATCGGTGGCGCTACCAATTAGATAGCATTGATGAAAATGTAACTTTAGTTACGGAAACCTTTGATTACAGCACAGCCAAGTCACCGTTTTTAATTAAATTAATGAAATTTCCGGAAAAAAATTATCAGAGTATCGTGGCCACCCTGGAAAGGCTTGCCAATTATGTAGAACGTGAGCCTAAGTAATACTATCGGTAGTAAGCACTTTATATTTTATATAGTATTAAAGTATTGACAGGTAAAATACTTATCCTTATATACAGCCGCTTCATCGATAAATATCGACAAACAACCTAGAGGCTGTATTTTCAAAATACAAATTTGGCAAAATATGAAAGTGACTTTTACCTATGGAGAGCTGTAATGATTAAAGGCAGTTTTGGTCACAATGGCAGATATCCTACCTGACTTTACGCTAAAAAGAAGCAGTCGGGCCAAACATGTCCGCATTACGGTCACAAGGTATGGGGAACTGATCGTGACCGTCCCTTATGCTTTCAATATCAAAAAGTTACCGGCAATTTTGGACCAGAAAAAGGCATGGATCAACAAATCAATTCTCAAGCTGAAACAACAGGTCGATACCGACTTACCCGATGGAGTCTTAGAAAATGTATTACAAATTCCCACTCAAATAAAGTTAAAAGCTATTGACGCCGTTTATAACGTCAGAATCGCCGCGTCCGAAAAAGAACAAGGCGAGATGCATCGGTATCCGGACTCCGAAACCCTTGACCTATTGACACCGCCGACACACAATCAACCTTTCATACAAAAGCTCTCGGAAACCGACAAGGGGTTACTTGATCCGGGTAGTGGATGTAATAAAATTAAAATTACTGAAACCGACAAGGAGACTCTGCTAATCCAAATTGATTTTTGGGATCAGGAAGTGATTGTTTGCGGACTGAATTCTTGGTTGACTAAAAAGGCCAAGCAAATACTGATACCTTGGTTATTATCTCTGGCAAACGAGCGTAGTCTTCCGGTCAAGTCAGTATCTATTAGGTCACAGCGCACAAGATGGGGAAGTTGCAGTAAAAGTGGAACTATTAGCCTAAATAAAGCTCTTCTTTTTCTACCTCCATATTTAGTAACGCATATAATGCTTCACGAACTATGCCATATAACAGAAATGAACCATTCAAAGCGCTTTTGGGATTTACTTGAATACGAGGATCAAAATACCGAGATGGCTAAAAGAGAATTGAAGAATATATGGCACACAATACCTCTATGGGCTGTAAGCAGGTAGTTAACAATTTGCTTATATTTGTGATCAGATTCCATGATAAAGTATATATACCCCTACTTAACAGCAGAGACTGCCGTTATTAAAATGATATTTTTAGTTATTATATAAATTCCATGGAGACAAACTGATAATGGTTGATAATAATTTTCCTGACAACAAGGAACCCAACTATGACTTTCTCACTACGTCTACCATGGACTCCGAAGTCGAACAAGAACGACTTATAGGGAAACCTTTTCAAACAGGTGACGCAGGCAGCGACTCCGGACAAAATTCGCAAGCGATAGCAAAAAAACCAAAAAGACTCAAACGAATTTTAGTTGAATGGGTAATTGTTATTTTAATAGCGGTTGTCGTGGCCTTTATCGCAAGATCATACGTGGCGCAAACTTTCTTCATACCCTCGGGGTCGATGTCCCCCACGCTTCAGGTCGGTGACCGTATTTTGGTAAATAAACTTTACGGGACAATACATGTGGGCGACATAATAGTTTTTAGAAGGGCCGATAAAGACCCCCAGGTACAATTTCCCGACCTAGTAAAGAGAGTGATAGGTTTGCCTGGACAAAGAATAACATGGCAGGGAAATTCCTTCACGGTAAACGGTCACAGCTTATATCAGCCCTGGTTACCACAGTTGACGGGAATATGTGCCACCGTTCCGAATACTTCAGGCTCACTTGTAGTTCCAAAAAATGAATACTTTGTGATGGGTGATTGCCGCGGTGACTCATACGACTCCAGATACTGGGGACCGGTTCCGGCATCACACATAATAGGTAAGGTGACCGCTATTATTTGGCGTCACGGATCTCCTTACTTTCACTGGTTCTAGAATATTTTTCTGCCTGCCGTTACAAAGATGCTTAAAAATGGCAGAATGTCTATGACTGGGAGGTTATATGGCTAAAAATGGAGCTGTATATAAAACATCCGGCAGTTTGCTAAAAATATTTTCTGTCCTTGTTATCATCGCTGCAATAGCCCTGATAGCTGTAGCTTTTATTACCAAACATAGCCCGCCTGTCTCGGCACTTGCTCAAAAAGCGGCGCCTGTGCATA